>DATLVQ010000685.1:0-8831 GCA_035577325.1 Bryobacteraceae bacterium
CGAGCCCAGGTAAGGTTCTTCGCGTTGCGTCGAATTGAACCACATGCTCCACCGCTTGTGCGGGCCCCCGTCAATTCCTTTGAGTTTCAGCCTTGCGACTGTACTCCCCAGGCGGCATATTTAACGCGTTAGCTCCGGCACAGATCAACTGAATGACCTACACCAAATATGCATCGTTTAGGGCGTGGACTACCAGGGTATCTAATCCTGTTTGCTACCCACGCTTTCGTGTTTCAGCGTCAGTTGCGGTCCAGAGAGCCGTCTACACCACCGGTATTCCTCCTGATATCTACGCATTTCACCGCTACACCAGGAATTCTACTCTCCCATCCCGCACTCTAGCCCGCCAGTTTTCCGCGCACCCTCCCGGTTGAGCCGGGAGATTTCACACGGAACTTAACAGGCCGCCTACACACCCTTTACGCCCAGTAACTCCGAACAACGCTTGCTGCCTACGTATTACCGCGGCTGCTGGCACGTAGTTAGCCGCAGCTGCTTCTGCAGGTACCGTCATAATCTTCCCTGCCGAAAGAGCTTTACACCCCGAAGGGCTTCATCGCTCACGCGGCGTCGCTGCATCAGGGTTTCCCCCATTGTGCAAGATTCCCCACTGCTGCCTCCCGTAGGAGTCTGGCCCGTGTTTCAGTGCCAGTGTGGCCGTGTGCCCTCTCAGGCCGGCTACCGATCACAGCCTTGGTAGGCTTTTACCCTACCAACTAGCTAATCGGCCGCGGACTCCTCCTCGAGCGCATTGCTGCTTTCCCCTCTCGGGAATATGCGGTATTAGCGCCGGTTTCCCAGCGTTATTCCCCACTCCAGGGCAGATAATCCACGTGTTACTCACCCGTACGCCACTGTACTTGCGAGATTGCTCCCGCTTTCTCGTGCGACTTGCATGTGTTAGGCGCGCCGCCAGCGTTGATTCTGAGCCGGGATCAAACTCTCGTTTGAATTTGTGAGAAATCGCTCCGGTTTTACTCAGAGTACTGACGAAGTTCCAATATTTGCGTCCAACCAGATTGTCAAAGATCTGTGTGGCCACCAACGGACATCTTGCGATACCCGTGGCACCACAGGCCTCGAAACTTGTTTTGCCAGCCGCCGCGCAAAAATACACGCACGCAGGCCAACAGAAAAATTAAGAATTCTTGAAAGAACTACCAGGAAGGCCGTATTCCGCCCGACTCGATGGCTCGTGCCGGGTTTTGTTACCTTTCCTTACGAGGATCTCTCCGTACTATACCACCGCCGCAGCGTTTCGGACAACTGCTGCCCGCTCCCACGCTGCGAGATCCAGATTTTTTTGGCGGCTCGATTAGAATACCAGAAGCCTTCCCCATGCGCAACCGCCTCCTCAAGATTTTCTTCCCGAATGTCCCCCCGGGCGGGCATGTTGCGGGCATAATAGACGCTGCTCCAACAAGATGCGCATAATCTACCTGCACGGATTCGCTTCCGGGCCGGCTTCAAAAAAAGCCTCTTTTTTTCGCCAACACATCCCAACGCTCGAGATTCCGGACCTCTCCGCGGGTGATTTCGAGCACCTTTCAATTTCTAGTCAGATCGATGTGATCGACGAACTGGCCGCAGGCGAACCGGTCTCGCTCATCGGCTCGAGCATGGGCGGCTACGTGGCGGCGCTTTATGCGACCCGTCACCCCGAAGTCGAAAGGTTGGTACTGCTGGCGCCGGCATTCGCGCTTGCGCGGACCTGGGCTGCGGCCCCGGAAGCTGAATCCTGGCGCAGGACCGGTTTTCTGGACGTGTACCACTATGGAGAGAAGCGGAAGCGGCGGCTCGGTTACCAGTTGCTTGAGGACGCTTTGCGGTATGACGATTTTCCCGATTTCAGGCAGCCGGCCCTTATTTTCCACGGCATCCACGATACGGTTGTTCCGCCTGGACTGTCGGGCCAGTTCTCAGGGACACATTCAAACGCACGACTGCGCCTGCTGAATTCGGATCACGAGCTGCTGAATGTGCTGGACAGCATCTGGCAGGAGACCGGCCCCTTCCTGTTACTATGATTCCTTGCCTGCGACAGACTTCAACAAATACCTCGGCATTCGACTGGTGCGCCGCCATACGGACGGCATGACGATCGTGTGCAGCATACGGAAAGAACTTCTGAATTTCTCCGGAGTGTTGCACGGCGGCGTCACGGCGACGCTGGCAGACGTCGCGGTGGGACAGGCGCTCACCACACAAGGGCGCAAGTCGACCACGGTGGAATTGAAGATCAATTATCTGCGCCCGATGACTGGCCGCAAAGTTACGGCGCGCTCGCATTTGCTGCGCATTGGCAAGACGCTGTGCACAGCGCGTGTGGATGTGTTCGACGATCGAGACAATCTGGCGGCGGTGGCGCTTGTGACCTACATGCTGCTGGACACGGGGCGCTGAAAATAAGGTGTCGTCAGGTGCTAGGTGTTAGGGACGAACTGTCGTGCGCATTGCGATTGTATCTGATATGCACGGCAACGGGACGGCGTTTGAGGCAGTGGTGGCGGATCTGCGGCTGACGTCGCCCGACCTGGTGCTGCATGGCGGGGATCTGGCGGACAGCGGGTCGAGTCCGATGGAGATCGTGGACCGGATTCGCGATCTCGGCTGGCAGGGCGTAGTGGGCAATACAGACGAGGTGCTATTCCGGCCGGATTCGATGCGCGAGTTTGCCAAAGAATCGCCCAAGCTCGAATCTCTTTTCGCGGCGATTGAGGAGATGGCAGTATGGACGCGTGAAGCGCTGGGAGAAGAGAGGCTCGCATGGTTGCGCGGGATGCCGAGAAAGATAATTCGTGATGAGGCGGCGCTGGTGCATGCCAGTCCGGAGAGTCTCTGGCGAGCACCGGCCCATACAGCGGGCGATGCGGAATTGGAGGCGGTTTACGCGCCGCTTGGTCGGCCGGTTGCCATTTATGGGCATATTCATTGGCCGCACATTCGGCGCGTAGGCGGGATGATTGTCGCCAATTCGGGCAGCGTCGGGCTTCCGTACGACGGCGATCGACGGGCTGCGTACCTGTTGGTGGACGAGTCCGGGCCGGCGATTCAACGCGTGGAGTATGACATGGATCGGGAGCTAAAGGCTCTGCGCGCTTGCGGGCTGCCTCACGCCGTTTGGGTGGCGAGGATGCTGGAGAGCGGCAGCCCGCAGATGCCATAGGTTGCGCTGCTTTAAAAAATACTGGCGGACCGCTCCCCCCTTGGTCACGGCTCGGAAAGCATCGAGTGATTCCGGGCGGTTTCTGGCGTACGAAACCTAGGATTTCACGAGACCGTGGAATTTTTCTTTCGACCGCGCGTAGCCAGGGAATACAGCGGCCAGATCGCGATTTCCCAGGTGGGTTTGGACCAGCTCGCCGAGGACGGTGCGGAAATCGGTGGTGAGAGCCAAGTCGCGGCCTTCGTAGAGTTGCTCGGCAGCGAGGCCGGGCCATGCGCCATACACTTTGCCACCGCCGATGCCGCCGCCCATTACAAACATGACGTTGGCGTGGCCGTGGTCAGTGCCGCGGTTGCCATTTTCGCGGGCGGTGCGGCCGAATTCCGACATAGTGACCAGCGCCACGTCGGACATGCGGTCGCCTAAATCCTGCCAAAATGCGGCGAGACTTCGGCCGAATTCGGCGAGCCGCTGCGCGAGCTGACCCTGCGTCGGCTGTGGTCCCACTTCGTTCACGTGATGATCCCAACCGCCGATGTCGGCGAACGCGACTTCGACGCCGACGTCAGACTTGATCAGACGCGCGATCTGGCGCAGGCTATCGGCGAACCGGCCCGCGGGATATTCGGCGGCGGGCTGGTACGGCTGCTTTTCGATCGACTGCAGCAGCTTGACGGCATCGAAAGTCTCGCGGCCGGCGCCGTTCAGGACAGCGTCCGAGGAGCCGGCGTACAAGGCTTGCAAAACTTTGGAAGCGCCCTCGTTGCGGACTTGAAACGAGCTCAGGTTCTCGATGGCCACGGCGTTGTTTCGGCCGCGCACGGCGCGCGGGAGCATGGGTCCCATCGCGACGGCTCGAACAGGCGAGATTTTCCCTTCCTCCGGCGGCAATGCGCGATTGAGCCAGCCGTCATTGGTGGCCTTCAGACCGGGAGTGCCGGATTCCATAAAATCCTGCGCGTCGAAATGCGAGCGCGTGGGATCGGGCGATCCGGCAGCGTGTACGATGGCGAGATGGCCCGCTTGATAGATGGGTTTGAGCGGCGCGAGTGCGGGATGCAGACCGAAGAAACCATCGAGATCGACGGCAGAATTTTCCGGTGTGGCGCTCGACGGCCGAGGAATCGCAATTGTGGGACGCATTTCGTAGTAGAGGCGGTCGCCGTGCGGCACAACAATGTTCAGGCCATCGGCGGCTCCGCGCTGGAAAATGGCAACGAGAATTTTCTTGCGCGAACCGCCGTCGGCGGCGTAGAGCGCGCGTTGCAACCAGATAGGCGCGGCGCCAATACCCACCATGGCCAGGCCCGCGTTCCTCAAAAATATTCTGCGCGGCGACATAGGTATCTCATCGTCTTTGAAAATCGGGGGAGCCGAGGACCAGGCCGGCAATGATAAGGGTCTTCGGAACGGGGCGTGGGGGAAACAGGGCCGTGCGAGGGGCCGCCTGGCCAGCCGCAGTCTGCTGAGGGCGTTTCGGGCCGGCATTCTCCGGCACGGCATTGTCATCGGGCGTTGCCTGGCCTTGCACTCTCAATCCCTCGTCGATCGCGGCACGCGCCTGGTCCGACAGATCCAGCATCAAAACTCTCGCGATCTGTTCGGTGTCCGCGGCTTCGCCGAAACGCGCCGCATCCACCTTGACGCCCGGAATGCGGTTGGCGGCGAGAGCGTTGGCGAAGTTCATGCGAGCCAATAGAGCCGCTGAGTTTACCCAGTCCTGACCGGCGCTGGTGTAGCCGGTCGGCTCCTGTTTGCGATAGAGGGGCTGGCCGAGCAGGTCGAGCTGCTGGCTGAGGGCGAAGCTGAAATCGACGTCGGCGTCGACGGCGCGCACAGCGCTGGCCACCATTTCGAGCGGTGACTTCAATTTTCCGCGGTACAGGCTTTGTGACCAGAACTCCGGCGCGGCCAGCATGGTTTCCATCACAGCGCGGAGATCGCCGTCTTTATCGCGGAACGTGCGCGCCATTTTGTCGACCAGCGATGTCGGCGGGTCGTCGGCGACGAATCGCACGGCCAGCTTTTTGGAAACGAAGCGCGCGGTGGAGGGATGATGCGCCAGAATGTCGAGCACCTTGAGACCATCGTCGATGCCGCCGCCCGCTGGGATCTTTACGCCGAGCACTACTTTCGATCCACCGTCGTGTACGCGCTCACGGAATACAAACCCGGAGCCCTCACGGGGAGCGCGGATGCTCCAGCCGGTGAAACAGCGCGCCACCTCGGTGACGTCATGCTGCGTGTAACCGCCATCGACGCCGAGCGTGTGCAGCTCCATCAACTCACGCGCGTAATTTTCGTTGAGCCCGCGGTGCTGCTTCGCTTGCTGCGCGCCGAAACGCTGCTGGATGCGCCCGGCGGCAACCGGGTCGACAGATTGAAAATTATCCAGGTAGAAAAGCATGGCCGGACTCTGGGCTGTTTCCAACAGCAGGTCTTTGAATTTTCCCAGCACATGCGGGCGGATCACGTCGCGGTCATAGGAGCCGACCAAGTAGCGGTCGGCGCCTTTGTCGAGGAAAACGTTGAAGTGGTTGTACCAAAAATCGGTGAGGACTTCTTCGAGCTGACGAGGGCTGTAGATGGCGCGGAGCAGCTTGGCTTCCATCAGGTCCTGCGTGATGACGGCCTGCGGCCCGGCGGATTTCTGGATTCTGCGGCGCAGATCGGACGGCGCAGCGGCAAAAAGACCGATGCGCGCGCCGGGCGGCATGGCTTCGAGCACTTCGTCTTTCTGTTCGTCGAGGAGGCCGTCGAAGACTTTTAGTTTTTCTTCCGGCGTGCCGTGGCGGAGGGTGCGCTGCTGACTGTCGGTCAAGCCAACATTTTCGAGCGCGGGTTTGTTATCGCTGTTTTTCCCCTGGTGATTCTTGAACCGCCGCACCGCGTTGTCGATCATCATGCGCTCTTCGGGATCAGTCGGATAGGGCGCCTTTCCTTCGACCATTGCCTTAATCAGCTGCGGCGGCGGGTAGTGGCGCGCCAGTTCCGCTGGAGTCATGCGCAATGTGTCGAGGGGAGCAAGTTTGGCCGCGAGCGCGGGATTTTGGGGGACGCGGTCGGGATGAAGCTGAATGTCGATCCACTTCTTGAGGCCGAGGCGCTTCACTTCGTCGAAATCGCCAGGGCGGGGGCCGAACGTCAGGCGGTTGAGCGCGTGGAGAATTTTCTGGTCGTTGGAGAGGGCGGCCGGCTTCTCCGCGGAAACGGACAGCCCGGCCGTGAGAGACAGCACCACCGCGAGCGCGCAAGTCTGCCTTCGCCGCATAGCCACATTATCTTAAACGCGGGCGCAGAAATAGAGTTGCGGAAGGATAGCGAAAGGGTTCAAACGATTGAGTAAGTTAGTTTTTCAGGCGCAGAAAAAACCAGACCATGCCGATGACGAGGAGGGCCGACGCGGAAACCTGGACCGGGCGAAGGGTGGTGGCCAGACGGCCCAGACGGTCAAAAACGACGGCAAACAGCGCGATCAAGGCAAGTTCCGCGAGGGCTGCGCCCAGCAGCACGAAGCCGGGGCCGTAGCCGGTGCTTTGGAGGAACACCAGGAAGTAGAGGCCGTGGAAAGCGCCCAGCAATCCAGCGATGGCCCAGCGTCCACCGGCGCGTGGAAGAAGCAGAATCTCGACCGCCAAATAGGCGAGCGTAAGGGCGGCGGCAGCTTCGACAAAGCGCGATGGCGGACTCCAGCCGGTGTGCGGGACGATCAGCGCAGAAAGAACCTGTCCGGCCAGAAACATGCCGCCGATGGCGAGCAATTCGCGGCGGCTGCGCGCGGCCAGCACAAGGCTCGCGAGGAAAAGGACTTGCACCAGGCCGCCGACAGCGCGCATGATACCCGCGCCGAATTCAGTGATGGCAATCTCGGTGGGCGTGGGCGGGCGGAAACGCAGAGTAGCTTTGGGGAATGAGAAATCGAAAATGGCCTGGTCGCGGCGCTCGCCGTTGACCACGCGCAGCAAGTGGACGTGGTTCGCGACGGTTACGGCGTGAAAGGTGCATTCGACGTCCAGCGAATCGACGGGGGTGGGAAACTCATACTCAACGGAGCAGAAATAAAGACCCTGGGCGGGGTTGGCGGCGCAATCCTTTTTGACCAGGCGGGCAGGGGCGCCGCCGCTCGAAAAGCGAATGTGATCGAACAGGGATTGTTCGGAACCGGCGACGTGTGACATCTCGTAGAGGGGCATGCGCAGCTCGTAGTGGGCGCGGCGGTCGTCGATCTTGAGATCGCCAGTGCTCATGCTTACGACGTGCGCGAATGCGGGGAGAGCGCCAAGTGCCGCCAGGAGAGCGGGCCGGAGCAAAGGGACTTTCATTGCGACAGGCGCGCGAGTTCGGCGGCCTTGTGCGCCTTTTCAAGCCGCAGGTACAAGATGCGCGCCATCGCCAGAATCGGAACCGACAGAAACGAGCCGGGAATTCCGCCGAGCTCGCCGCCGGCGAAGACGCCGAACATGACGAGCAGGGGATGCAGCTCCATGCCCTCGCTGAGCAGGTGCGGGGAGAGCACATAATCCTGAAACAAACGATATACGCCGAGGAAAATCAGGATGAAAAGCAGATGCGGATAGCCGCTGAATCCGGCGACCAGAAGAATGGTCACGGCGGCGGTGAACGGGCCGATCATGGGGATGAATTCGAGGATTGCTGCAATGGCGGCAAGCAGCAGGGCATAGGGCACGCGCGTCACCGAAAGGTAGAAGCTGAAGAAAACCAGCGTGAACATACTCAGAACGAGCAGCGCCCGCATGTACTGCGCGAGGAGCACATTCATGTCCTTGACCACATCTTCCACCAAATCGCGGCGCGGGCCTTCGTCCATCAGGTCTAGGATCTTTTCGCGCATGATGCGGCCGTCTTTCAGGAAAAAGAAGCTCAGGATGGGGACGATCACGATCCAGACAAGATCGCCGGCGATGGATAGCGCTTTGAGGCCGGCGCGCGGCAGGAACGAGACGATATCGGCGGTATGTTGCCGGAACTGGGACTGGATTCCGCTCAGGATTCTGTCCACGATCTCCGGTTGCGCGGTGACTGGCGCAGGCTCGGCGGTCTTGCCCGAAAGATTCACCCTTTCGATGAGGCTCTGGGCCTCCAATACGATCCGCGAGCCTAGCTCGACGCCGGCAAAAATCACGGCTCCGGTGACCATCACATACGCCACAATCAGAGCGGGGGTTCGGGTACGGCTGGCGGGCAGAATGCGGTCCAAAAAGTCGACCAGCGGCGTCAACAGGTAGGCGAACAGCAGGGCGACGATGAAGACGAACAGCGTGGTGCGGATCAAATAGACGGCCGTCAGCAGGAGAAGAATAGCTGCTGCCGTCCAGGTGTAGCGCGCCGCCTGGCGGTCGATGCCGAGCATGGCCCCATCATAGGCAAGGCAAACGTCAAAAGGCAAAGAACAGCGGCGGACTAACTGGCCCGAGCGTCCAGCGTCTAAAGGGCATGAAGTCGAATTTTGTCCAGGATCTGCGGTATGGGCTGCGCATGCTGCGCAAGAATCGCGGGACCACGGCGATTGCGGTCATCGTCCTGGCGTTGGGAATCGGAGCGAACACCGCGATTTTCAGCGTGGTGCGGGCGGTACTACTGGCACCACTGCCATATCGCGAGCCGGACCGCATTGTGACGTTGCTGAGGAACGGCAACGGACCGG
>DATLVQ010000686.1:0-7408 GCA_035577325.1 Bryobacteraceae bacterium
TGAAATGGCCGGAAAAAAGAATGGCGTGAAGGTCAGGGTCTCCAAGAATGCTCGCCTGACCCGCTTCCTCATGGGCCCGGCCGGAAAAGTCGTTCTGGTCGGCTTCGTTCTGCTGATCACGGCCGGCGTCCTCGGTTTCACTTACTACTACGTCAAATATTCGCGGCTCATCGATCAGAAATTAAAGGGCGGACCTTTTGCCAATACGTCCAAGATCTTTGCCGCTCCCCGCGTGATTGGCGTGGGCGACGAGATCTCGCCCGCCGATATCATACTGGAACTGCGGCGCAGCGGCTATAGCGAATCGCGCGGCAATCCAATGGGCTGGTTTAACACGCGGCCCGACGCCATAGAGATCTTTCCCGGCCCCGAGTCGTATTTCCGCGAGGAAGCCGGCGTCGTCAAATTCAGCGGGAATCGCATCTCGCAGATCATTTCCCTCCAGGACAACACCGACCGCAGCCAGTTCCAGCTCGAGCCGGCGCTTATCACCAATCTGTTCGACCGCAACCGTGAGAAGCGTCGCCTGGTGAAGTACGCGGATATCCCCAAGGTGCTGATCGATGCGGTCATTTCAGCGGAAGACAAGCGCTTTTTCCAGCACGCAGGCTTCGATCCCTTCCGCATTGTGAAGGCGGTCTATGACGACCTGAAGCAGGGCCGCAAAGCCGAAGGCGCGTCGACGCTCAGCATGCAGCTGGCACGGAGCTTTTGGCTGGATAACGAAAAGAACTGGAAGCGCAAGGCCGCCGAGGTCATGATCACGCTCGAATTGGAGCAGAAGCTCTCCAAAGAAGAGATCTTCGAGTTTTACTGCAACCAGATCGACCTCGGACGCCGCGGGACGTTTGGCATTCGCGGATTCGGCGAAGCCGCGCAGGCTTACTTCGGCAAGGACATCCGGCAGCTCACGATTCCCGAAGCCGCCATGCTCGCCGGCTTGGTCCAGCGCCCCAGCTACTACAATCCGTTCCGCCATCCCGACCGCATCCGCGAGCGCCGCAACGTGGTATTGAGCCTGATGCGCCAAAACGGGTACATAACGGAGCGCGAGTACGCCGTGGCCTGCGATTCACCGGTGCAGCTCGTCTCGACCGGATCGGAGTCCGCTGAAGCTCCATACTTTGTCGATCTGGTCAACGACGATCTGCAAACCCATTTTCAGGACAAGGATTTTCAGGCCACTACCTACCGCATCTACACCACGCTCGACCTGGATCTGCAGCGCGCTGCTGTGGAAGCCGTGCGCCTGGGAATGCAGAACGTGGACGAGCTATTGAAAAAGCAGCGCCGCCACAAGAATGTGCAATTCCCAGAGGCCCAGGTGGCTCTTATTGCCCTGGACCCCCACACGGGCGCCATTCGTGCCCTCACCGGCGGCCGGAATTATGGCGTCAGCCAGTTAAACCGGGTCCTCGCCATGCGCCAGCCTGGATCTTCCTTCAAACCGTTCGTTTATGCCGCCGCCATGGATACCGCTATCGACGGTGGCGCGCGCATCCTTACGCCCGCCACCATGGTGTTGGACGAGCCCACTACTTTCTGGTACGACAACAAGCCCTATGAGCCCGGAAATTTCCAGAACGAATATTACGGACAAGTAACGCTGCGCCAGGCCCTGGCGCACTCCATGAACATAGCGACCATCAAGGTCGCCGAGATGGTGGGCTACGATGCCGTGGTGCAGTTGGCCAAGAAAGCCGGCCTGAACGAAGATATCGCACCCACTCCCGCTGTGGCGCTGGGCTCTTATGACACTATGCCGCTCGAAATCGCCGGAGCGTACACTGTTTTCGCCAATCAGGGCACGTACGTCAAGCCCAACTGGATTTCCGCCGTTCGTGCGCAGAACGGTTCCATTCTTTATCAGAATCAGACCGAAACCCGCCAGGTGCTGGACCCTCGCGTGGCCTATCTGATGGTCAACATGCTGGAAGAAGTACTGCGCTCTGGGACCGCCGCCGCCGTACGCGCGCACGGTTTCAATGTTCCCGCCGCGGGTAAAACCGGCACCTCGCGCGACGGTTGGTTTGCCGGATTCACAAGCGAGCTGCTGTGTGTGGTATGGGTCGGCTTCGACGATAATCGCGCCCTGAACCTCCAGGGCGCGCACTCGGCCGCCCCCATCTGGGCTGAATTCATGAAACGCGCATTGCAATATCGCGCGTACCGCAATGCCAAGCCGTTTGAAGCTCCGGACGGCATCGTCTCTGTAGAGATCGATCCTGAGTCCGGCATGCCGGCCACGCCGTTCTGCCCCAAGACGAAGGCCGAGGTATTCATCGCCGGGACGCAGCCCGTCGGTACCTGCCCGCTACACGGAGGGGGGAACCCTGGCGCGACGCACGTAGCCGGCTGGGAGCTGCCCGCTCCACCGCAACTCGCGCAGAACGGCGCGCCAGCCAACGCCACCGATCCGCGCCTCCGCCAGACGCCGCCCGCCGCCGCGCCTCCAAACGTCAGACCCGACAGTACGCGCGAACAGGACCAAAAACAGCAGAAACGCAAGGGCTTTTTCAAGCGCCTCATGGATGTGTTTAAATAGTCCGAGGAGGCGGTATGGTTTCCGCCAAATGGTTTTCCCTCGCACTTGGTTTCTGGTTCTCCGCGACGCTTTTCGCACAGAATCCCCTGCTTGACGCGTCGAAGCTGCCCGATCGCCTGGATACGCCCGCCGCGGACCCGGCGCACCAGCTGAGTCCCGAACGGCGCGGCGATATTCTGATGGCGCGCAAAATGTACCGGGAAGCCGCCGAGACCTACAAACAAGGTTCGCTCGACTCGGCCATCATCGAGAACAAGATCGGTATCGCCTACCATCAGATGCTGCAGATCGACATTGCCCGCAAATACTACGAGCGCGCGATGAAGATCGACCCCAGCTACGCCGAGGCGACCAATAACCTCGGGACCATCTATTACTCGAAAAAGAGCTACCGGCGGGCCATTAAGCTGTACCGTCGGGCGCTGAAACTGGCGCCGGAATCCGCCTCTATCTATAGCAACCTGGGCACGGCGTTCTTCGCTCGCAAGAATTATAAGCAAGCCGCCGAAACATACCAGAAAGCATTGTCGCTCGATCCCGACGTATTCGAGCACCGCAGCTCGTGGGGCGTGATGTTGCAAGAGCGCAGCGTGGAGGAACGAGCCAAGTTTCACTATTACCTGGCCAAGACCTACGCCAAAGCCGGCATGAATGATCGCGCGCTGCTCTATATTCGCAAGTCCCTCGAGGAGGGTTTCGCCGAGCGCAAGAAGATGATGGAAGATCCCGAGTTCGTTTCGCTCCGCAAGCTACCTGAATTCCAGGAATTGATGGCCGTGGAACCGCGTGTTTTGTAGCGGACGTCGCGTGCGCAGCGCACGGACCGCGTTTTTGATCGCCGCGGCCTTTTCGGTCTCCTGTTCACAAAAAACTCCAACCGGCCCGCAACATCTAGCGGTACTCCGCTTTGAAAATCTGACGGGGGACGCGTCTCTCGACTGGATGGGCCGCGCCGCTTCCGAAGTCATCAGCACGGAACTGGCCGGCTCAACGGCCACAATAATCGTCGCCTCCGGGTCACTACGAACGACGGATCGCCTTTTGGGCGCGCGACCTCTGAGCGCCCCTGGCATCTCCGCCGAACGAAGTGCCGCGCTACTCTCCGGCGCCACGCGCATTCTGTATGGCCGCATCACGCGCTCCGGCGGCAGCCTGCGGATGGACGCTGCCCTCGCCGACCCGGCACGCCAGAAAATAGAACGCACCCTCACTGCAAGAGCGCCGGAGTCCGGAAGCGTCATCGGCCTGGCCGATTCGTTGGCCCGCGAACTGCACGTCCCCGCGCGCGCGTTCGATACGCAAAAACCCGAGGCCTTGCGCCAATACTGCGCCGGCCTTGAAACCACCGACGTCGCAGCGGCTGCGCAATTTTACGCGAGGGCGGTCGCTGCCGATCCCAACTTCGGTCAACCATACGTAGCATGGGCGCAACTGGCCGCGAGCCAGCGGAACCGGGCCGAAACCGAGCGGATTCTCGCGCTCGCCGCGGCCCGGGGCGACGCTATTCCGGAGCTGGCGCGTGCGCGCCTGGCCACAATAGCCGCCGGGCTCACCGGCGACCCCGTCACCGAGGCCCACTCCTTGGAGGCACTGGCCCGCCTGACGCCAGCTGATAGTATCCTGCTTCGCCAACTGGCGCAGGCAGACCTGAATGCCAGAGCCTTCAATGCCGCGGCGGAAACTTTGAAAAAGGCACTGGCCATCGAACCCTCAGAAGCCGTGCTGCTCAACCAATTGGGTTATGCCGAAATGTACGCCGGCAACTTGACCGGCGCAACCACCGCTCTTGATAATTATGCGCGTCTCCGACCCGATGACCCCAATGCGCTGGACTCGCTGGGCGATGTCCATTTCTATCTCGGCCAATTCACGCAAGCCGAAAAGTACTACCAGCGGTCCTTTGAAAAAGACCGCAGCTTTAATGACGGCGGAGACCTGGTGAAGGCCGCGCGGGCACGTCTGATGACGGGTGACGTCACGGGCGCGGACGGCATCTTCAACCAATATCTGGACACGCGCCGCCAAGCTAAGGATCCCGTTGTAGAATTTCGCCGCGCCGAATGGGAATTTCTGAGCGGCCGGAGAAGGCAGGCAATCGCGCGGCTCGATGCATTTGCGCGGAGTTTGTCCCCCAACCTCGCGGCCACTGTGGCCCCTGAGGCATATGCACAGATCGCGGTGTGGGAGCTGCAACTTGGCGACCCAATCCGCGCGCGTGACGCGGCAAAAGCGGCTGCGCCGCGCGCGACCGGTCCGGCCATCATCGCGCATTTTCTCGCGGGGTCTCCAGCGCCGCCCGCCGAGTGGCAGGCGCGCGCCGAGCAAATGCTGCCCCAACCCGCACAGGAACGAACCAGAAAGTTGATGCTGGCTTATGCCCTGCTCCTGCACAAAGAGTTTCAAGCGGCTGAGCCCGTTCTATCCGATCTACGCCAGCACACACCGCCCGAACCGTCCGAGATCCTGCCAGTGCTCCTGGCCTGGGCCCGGGTAGAAAGCGGCCATCCGGAACAGGCCGCCGCTCTGGTCGAGCGAAATCCCGTGCCCAACGTTCGCCCGGAAATTTTCGGCTCGCTCGCGTTTCCGCGGCTACTCTTCTTACGCGCCGCCGAACTCGACAGGCAGAGTCGCCACCAGGAGGCCGTCGTCAACTACCGCTTGTTTCTGACGCTCTCGGGTCCCGACGACTCTGCGTTTGGAGAAGAAGCCAGGGCACGCGCGGCCATCGGAAAATAAATTTCCGCTACCTTGGCCGGTACTCCACCACCACCAGGGTGATGTCGTCCGCCTGCGGCGCGCTTTCCGTGAAAGCTTTCACCGCGCGTAGCACCGCATCATGAAGCACGCTACACGCATCCCCGGCGTGCGCCACTACCAACTCGCGCAGCCGTTTCCGGCCGAAGAACTCGTTCCGAGAATTTTGCGCCTCGGTGACGCCATCGGTGTACATGACGATACGATCGCCGGGCGCCAGTTGCCGTTCCTCCACAGTAAATTCGGCCGCCTCGAGAATGCCCACCGGCGTAGCCGTCGTCTCCAGATACTCATAACGGCTATCCGGCGATATGAGGATGGGCGCGCACTGGCCGGCATTGATGTAGCGGAGCCGGCCGCCTTGGTCCAGCAGGCTGTAAAAGATAGTGGCGTACTTGCCGCCCTCAGTGCGCTCGAAGAGAAAGCGATTCAGACCCTTCACTCTCTTCACCATCAATTCAGAGCTGTCCGTGGCCGTCAGGAACGCCCCCTGCAACAGCGACGCGAGCAGCGCAGAGCTGACTCCCTTGCCGGAGACATCCGCCACCACTGCGGCCCAGCAGGATTCGGTCACCGGGCTGACATCGAAGTAATCGCCGCCCACCTCATGCGAGGCGATGCTCGCCCCGCACGCGCGAAACCAGCCCTCTGACGGCAGATGGCGAGGCAGCAGGCTCTGCTGGATGGCCCGCGCCACGCTTAGTTCTTCCTCGATCTTCTGCTTCTCTCGCTCCTCCTCGAGGAGGCGCGCGTTTTCGAGCACCGTCGATGCTTCGATCGCAAGCGTTTGGAGCAGTTCACGGTTCCCCCCCGAGAGGTCGGCGGCCAGATTGCGCGAGTCCATGTAGAGGACGCCCACGGTGTCGTTGTGCGCGGAGAGCACGCTGGTCTCCTGTCCGGAGCCGGTCTTGATGTGCACCAGGGGAACACAGACCACGCTGCGCAGATCGAGCTCGGCCACGCTATGCTCCGGGTTGATTTCACCCGTCGCCTGGGGATCGAAGTTCATGGAAAGCAGCTCACGTCGGAGTTGCAGCGCGCGTTGGATGATGCGCCGCGGCACGCGCAGATCGGTTTCGGCCAGGCGCTTGCCGTGTTTGTCGCGAGCTACCTTCATCGCCAGGCCTTCGCCATCCCGCAGCAGCAGGAACCCGCGCTCGGCGCCCGTCACCGTTAGCGCCGCGTCGACCACGGAGTTGAGTACGTCGTCGGTAGAAAAGGAGCTTTGCAGCGTGCGCGCCACCTCCAGCACGGCGCGAAGCTTGGCAAGATTCCCGCCGGCGCCGGTCCGCGCCAGCTGCTCAGACGGCACCTGCTCCATGAGCCGCTTCAGTTCGGCGCCATCCAGCGCGAAGACGAGCTGATACGATTCGGGCACGCCGAACTCGATGCGATCGGAGTTGCACAGCCGTTGGCGCTCGACGCGCTCACCGTTGACATAAACGCCATGCCGGCTGGCCAGGTCCTCAACCGCGTACTCGCCGTTCACGCAAACGATTTGGGCATGATTCCGGGAGGCGCGGCTATCGCGCAGGATGAGGTGGCTGTCCGCCTGGCGGCCGATCTTGAAAGGTATGGGCTGCAGTTCAACCCGCGAGCGATGGCCGTTGGGATCGACCACGATCAGCGATGCGGGTGCGGAAGCCGCCGAAGTGCCCTCGGAAGCCATTAGGCGGGGCGCTTGGACCGCGTGTGGTGGGCAACCCCGTTGGGCTCGACGAGAGCCTGCTCGGCAGCGGCCTCGAGCGCGGCCTTTTCCATCTCACGGGATCGCAGCGACTGGCAGTGCGAACAATAGCCGCCCACCTCGGTTCGCGCCAAAAGGATTTGAAATCCGAAGTGGCTCTCAATCTGGCGGCGCAATCTTTGCAGCGGCTCACCGAAAAATTCCTCGACTTTGCCGCAACGCAAGCAAATCACGTGCGCATGCTCCTGTTTCATGCGTGTTTCGTAATAGTGCTGGTCGCCGCCGTAATGCATCAGGTCCAGCTCATCCACCAGGCCGCCCTGCTTCAACAGCTTGAGTGTGCGATAAACCGTGACCCGGTTGAGCTTGGGGTCCCGCAACTTGGCCAGTTGGAAAAGACGCTCGGCGTCCAGGTGCTCGCC
>DATLVQ010000687.1:0-7837 GCA_035577325.1 Bryobacteraceae bacterium
CGGCCTCTATCGATCACATGAATTTTCTGCATCCGGTGCACATCGGGCAGCTCATCATTCTGCGCTCGTCCGTGAATCGCGTTTTTCAGACTTCCATGGAAGTGGGAGTCAAGGTCTGGGTGGAGGATTTGATGAACGGCGACCTGCAGCACACCTCTTCGGCCTATCTGACATTCGTGGCCATCGACGCTCATGGCAAGCGCGTGCCCGTTGCACCGGTGATTCCCGAAAACGAGGAAGAGAAGAGGCGCTACGCCGAGGCGCTGGCGCGGCGAGAATACCGGCTCGAGATACGCCGCCGCTCTAAGACTTAGAGGACAAATCTATGAACGCATTTATAACTGCTATTGACGATCAAATTGGCCGGCGAAAGCTACTGCTGCATCCGTTCTATCAACGGTGGACTGCCGGGACGTTGAGCCGCGAGGCTTTGGCGGAATATGCGACACAGTACTATCATCACGTCGCGGCTTTCCCGACATATCTTTCAGCCGTGCATGCCAACACGGAGGAAATGGAGACCCGGCGCCAGATTCTCGCCAATCTGGTCGATGAGGAGGCGGGGAATCCCAACCATCCCGAGCTTTGGCTCCGCTTTGCGGAAGGTGTCGGCGTAAGACGCGACGACGCGCAGCACGTGGCGCTCTGGCAGGAGACTCGCGAGCTCATCCAGACGTTCAAGTCCGTCTGCGGGGATGGGTGTACCGCCCAGGGTCTGGCCGCGCTATATGCTTACGAGAGTCAGATTCCGGCGATTGCTGAAATCGAAGATCGAGGGTCTGCGAAGCCACTACGGCATCGATAGCCCGCGGGCACTGGCCTACTTCGAGGTCCATATTCAAGCCGATCGGGAGCATTCCAGGGTCGAGCGCGATCTGTTGTCCTGTTATGTGAATGAGACCAATGCGCCCGCGGTTATGCAATCGGTTGAAAAAGTACTGGCTGCGCTTTGGGAAATGCTGTCGGGGGTGGAACGCCGCTATCCTTTGGCGGCCTGAGTGCCACCGGGCGTACACAGGACGTTGTCGATCAGGCGGGTCTTGCCGATCCAGACGGCGCCCGCTATCCGCACAGATCCTGTAATCTGCTTGACGGGCAGCATATCGGCGGCGTTTGCTATCTCCAGATATTCAACGCGGATTTCGGGGTGAGCATCGAACGCGCGTAATGCTTCCTTCTTGATCTCAGCCGTGCAGGTTGTGCCGGCGGAGATCAGGACTGCGGCGGCTTGAAGCGCGCGATGGAGCGTCGGAGCGATGCTCCGTTCCTCCGCCGTCAGGTATGCGTTTCGTGAGCTCAATGCCAGCCCATCGGCCTCGCGCACGGTCGGCACTTCAACGATTTCGACCGGCACATTCAAATCCGTCACAAGTTGGCGGATCACGGCAACTTGCTGGGCGTCCTTTTCGCCGAAGTACGCTCGGTCGGGCTGGACGACGTTCAGCAACTTCAGCACGACGGTTGCGACGCCACGGAAATGCCCTGGGCGAAATGCCCCGCACAGGTGATCGCCGATTTCTTTCACGTCGACGAACGCGCGTTGGGGACTGGGATACATCTCCCGGGCAGTTGGCGCAAACACGATATCCACACCACATGCGGCGCAAAATTCGAGATCGGCCGCCAAGGCGCGCGGATAGAGGCTGTAGTCGTCACTGCGATCGAACTGAATGGGGTTGACGAAGATGCTGACTACGACGCATGTTGATTCCCGGCGCGCGGTTTCAATGAGCCGTCCGTGGCCGGCGTGGAGCGCGCCCATGGTCGGAACCAGCCCGATGGAACGTTGCGCGTTTCGGATTGGAGTCAGTAAACGCCGCAGCTCTTCGATGGACTGAACGGCTTCGACCATTACTTGCGCGTGTCGCTGGTGGCCGGAGCGGGCGTGTGGTGCTCGATCGCCGGAAACCTTCCCTGGCGCACGTCGTCTGCATACGCCCGGGCGGCAGCAACCATCGACTCGCCAAGATCCGCGTACTGCTTCACGAACGGCGGCACCGAGTCGACGGTGAAGCCAAAGGCATCGTAGCTGACCAGCACCTGTCCGTCGCAGTAGGGGCCGGCTCCGATGCCGATCGTCGGGATGCCCAGTACGTCTGTGACCGTCTTGGCGACGCCGGCGGGAATCGATTCCAGCACGAGCGCAAATGCGCCGGCGGTTTCCAACATCCTCGCGTCTTCGATCAGTTGTTCTGCTTCGCGTGGTTCTTTGGCTTGCATGCGATAGCCGCTCAGTTCGTGGACGTGCTGGGGCAGCAGGCCCAGGTGCCCCATGACCGGGATACCGGCGTCCACCAGGCGTTCGACCACTTCCAAAACCGGCCGGCCGCCTTCCAGTTTCACCGCCGCGGCCCCGCCTTGCTGAATCAGACGCCCGGCACTGCGCACGGCTTCCGAAACGCTCACCTGATAACTGAGAAAGGGCATGTCGGCGACGACGAGCGCACGATGGGTTCCCCGTGCTACTGCCTCGGTGTGATGCAGAATCGCTTCGAGCGTGACCGGGAGAGTGGTCGGGTGCCCTTGGATCACCATGCCGAGCGAATCTCCAACCAGGAAGATATCGATGCCGGCACGGTCCAATAGACGCGCCATTGTGGCGTCGTACACCGTGAGCATGGCAATCTTCTCGCCACGGCGTTTTTTCTCTTTGATGTCGCGGACCCGGATCTGCCTGGCAGCCTCAGCCATCTCGCCTCTATGTTCGCACAGGCCCTCGCCTGGTTGCGTCAGCGCAAGTACTGCGAACCCGGCGTCCCGCCGCTATATCTGCTCATCCTTGTACATGTATTTGATATTGGGTTTATAGAGCAGAAGGTTGGGCTCGCCTTCCCGATTCACCTTCAGGCAGGACTTGTCGTACCACTCGATGACGCCGCGCAGCTTCTCTCCATCTCGAAGCACAAACACCATGGGTGTCTTGGACTGCATTTGCTTGACGTAATAGAAATTCTCGGCGTTGGTTTGGTCCGGCGGAATGGCTTTCTTCTGCTGCTGCGGGGGCCTGCGCGGTGGGCTCAGTTGCTCTTTGATTTCGTTAAAAGACGGACGTATGAGTTTTCGATTAGCAGACTCCACAGCTTACCTTCCTTGATGTTCAGTGTCTCGGTATTCGTTGAACTCAATCCGAGAGCCGATGCGTTCCGTGGATTGAGGGTCCGACTTGAGATTATTCATATCATAACGGGAAAACCTCCGCAACGCCGAGCAACTGCTCGTTGGACAGTCTTGGCGGATGGTGACGGCTGTATGCGGACGGGAATCCGCGTGTTAGGCGTCCCTAGCCGCGCGTCCCTTTCTGGATGGAGGCGACATTCTTGCGCCTTTTGGCGATAGTCTGAAACCCGTTGACGCCGGGAGGTTTCTTTCGTACACTTACTTGCACTAATAATCCAATGGTAACGCAGCACAGCGCGGCGCATGGCAAAGTCCTGCGTCCACGCCAGGTTCGCGGCGCCAACCGGGCCGTGGTTCTAGAACTACTCAGACAACACGAGCGTCTTTCCCGCGTGGACCTCGCGCGCCGGAGCGGTCTCTCCGAGGGCACAGTTTCGCGGATCGTAGCTGAGCTGATGCGGCGGCACCTTGTGGCCGAAGATGGCGCCGAGAATTCCACTGGCGGCAGGCCTGCAACCCGGCTCCAGCTCGAACAAAGTCGCGTGGCGGTTGGCGTTGACATACAGAACTGGGAGATCCGCTTTTCGATCGGCACCATGAAGGGACGCATCGTGGAAGGCGAGCGTTTTCAAACTCCTTCGAGTCCCGAGCGCACGATGGATTTGATCGCGCAACAATTCGTTGCGTACCGGAAGCGTTTCGGCAAAGACTGCGTGGAAGGGCTGGGCATCAGCACGCGCGGAATCGTCAATAGCGACACGGGAGTAGTCGAGCTGGGGAACGATCCGAGCTGGGTTCGCGTTCCGGTTAAGGAGCATCTACAGTCGTTGCTGCAAGCGCCCGTTTTCGTCGAGAACAATGTGCGCGCGGCTGCGCTGGCCGAGTACACCTACGGCGATCCGGAGATTCATCGGAGCCATTGCCTGTTGTTTGTGGCTGTGGACGACGGCGTTGGCATCGGCACGGTTTTGGATGGAAAGGTTTACCACGGCCCGCGCATGGCGGCGGGTGAATTCGGGCAGATGGTCATTGCTGCGACCGACGGACCGGAGCGGGCCGACCGCCCCGGATGCCTGGAAAAATTGGTGGCAAATCCCGCCGTCTGCGAGCGCTACAACATGCTCGCCAGGTTGGAGCGCCCGCATGCCAAGGCCGAATCCACGCCCCGTGCGCGCGAGATTTGTCAGCTTGCCATGGGCGGCGACAGCGCGGCGATCGAATCTCTTCGCGAAACCTGCCGGTATCTGGGCATCGGCATCGCGAACGTAGTGTGGGGTCTGGATGCCGACGCCGTGATCTTCGATGGCACTATGAGCGAAGCCTGGCCGCTGGTGGGGCCCTGGATCGCGGCCCAATTTCCCAATCCCGAGCTGCTCAATTTTCAGGATCTGATGCTGCGGCCGTCAGCGCTGGGCGGTGAGGCGGCCACGATTGGCGCCGCGACTCTTCCCTTTATGCGTCTTTTCTCGGTCGGTGAGCGGGCCAGCGTTGGTGGCCCGGCCACGCGGCCGGCGCGTACTGTAACAGCGGCGGCTGCCCTTTAAGCAACCTCGCACCAACGGCAGACGAAAGTGAGCAGCGTTTTCGCCGCCGCCACCACGGAATCGATATCCAGATATTCGTCGGCGCCATGCGTATTCCCGCCTTTGGCACCCCACAGTACCGCCGGAATTCCAAACGCCTGGTGAAAGACATACATGTCGCACGGGCCTTCGATGCCTACGATCGGTGGCTCATGTCCCAGTACGCGCGCGGCGCATTCGGCTAGCTCATTCACAAGCGGCTCCGACTTGAGAATGGCGGATCCGGGCAGCCACCGGATCGGAAACTCAACCGCCGGGCGCATATCGAACAGTTCAGTAGCGCCAGCGACCATGCCATCGAACCAGGTGAAAAATTCTCGCTCGATTTCGTCTTGCGCTTCGCCGGGCATGGCCTGCCAGTACATCTCGACCTTGCAGATTTCCGGAGTGGTGATGGGCTCGCCGGTCCCCCAGGGACTGGTGAAAATTTTCGTAATGGATACCGGCACGGGGTCGGTATGGTGCGCGTACATTTCGTGAACGCGGGCTTTCGAGCGGCGCTGTTCCGCGAAGCTTTTCAGGTTTACCAGCAGGTGTGTGAGCTGATTCACCACGCCCGCCGGAAATCTCCCGTCCGAGAGCACCCCGCCCGAGGCACGAAGCGTAATATGCGCGGTGCGTCCTCCGCGCTGCGCAGGACAGATGCGCAGAAAAGACGGCTCGGAGATAATCGCGGCGTCCGCATTAAATCCCTTTAAACGTCCAGCCAGCGTTCCGTTCACGCCGCCGAATTCCTCGTCCACGACGGTTTCGAAAACCAGATCGCCGCGCAGCCGGATTCCCAGCGTTTCTACGGCTTCGGCAACGAACAAGTTGGTGCCCACGCCGCCCTTCATATCATTCGAGCCGCGGCCATAGATGCGATTACCTTCGATCTGGCCATCGAACGCGCCGCGCGTCCATGGCTGTGTGCCACGTGGAACCGTGTCGATATGGCCCGAGAGCAAGAGCGACCGGCCGCCGCCTGTGCCTTGTCGGCGCGCGCCTATGTTCGGCCGGTTGGCGTAGTCGCGCCCGTTCCAGAAAAGGGGATGCTGCTTCAGACCCGCGACTTCGTCGAACCCATAAATGTTGGGCTCCCACCCGCAGGCGCGCAGAAAATTCGCCACGTGCCGCTGGCATGCCAACTCGGCGCCGGTGGGCGGCGTATTTTCCGAAGGGATCCTCACTAAGTCCCGGATGATCCCGATCAGGCGATCGCGATGATCATCGACATAAGCGCAAAGCCGTTCAGCCGTGATATTGGTCTCCTAGGAGAATTCCAGTTTCTTTGGCGCCACGCGGAACCCGCGCGTCAGCACCGCCAGATACAGCACGCCCGCCAGTAGCCAGCCGAATCCAACCACCTTGGCTTTGCCCGTAAGGCTCATCCACACATAGCTGCACACCAGGGCTCCAGTTAGCGGGAATAACAGATTCGTGAACAGGTACATCCCCCGGCGTTCTCCGAGCCGGATGTAGTAATGCCGGATGACGCTGAGGTTAACGAGAATAAACCCCACAAACGCGCCGAAATTCAGCAACTCGGCTGCCAGCTGAAAGCGCACTGCCATCGCCCCGACGAGCGAAATAGCTCCCATCAGATAAATGCTGCGCGTGGGTGTGGAATAACGCGGATCGATGTAGGCGAAAATGCCGCGGGGAATTACGCCGTCGCGCCCCATGCCGTAAAGCAACCGCGATGCCCCCGCCTGTCCGGTGAGTGCGCTGGCCAGGCCCGCCACGACCAGCACGAATGTCAGGCATCCCACCATCCACGGCCCGCCGATGCGGCTCCCGATATCCAGAATGGCGGTCTCTGTCTGCGGGAAGCTCTTGTAGTCCGGCCACGCCAGCGCCGCGAGATAAACAGTCACCACACAGAAGACCGTCTGCAGCACGCATACGATCACAGTCGCGAAGGCAATATCGCGCTCGGGCCGGAGCGTGTCCTCGGCCAGCGTCGAGATGGCGTCGAACCCGATATACGAAAGCGTGGCGATAGCGGCGCCCAGCATTAGCGGCCGTAAAGCAAACGACTCGGGGCGATAAAAACCGGCTTCGGATATGAGGCCGCCGACTCCCGCCGATCCTACTACCCAACGCGCCGCCAGCCAGATAAACAGCAACGCGCAGGCCGACATGATGATCATCATGACCGTGCTGGCGCGCGCCGTGACCCGGATACCGCGCACATTGATGAGGGTAATAGCGACGGTGGACAGCGCCGCCCACGCGTAGTAAGGAATTTGCGGAACGATACGCTCCGCTGTAAGCGCCACGTAAATCACGCTGAGCAGGGGGATGAGAAAGTAGTCGAGCATCATCGCCCAGCCGGCAAGGAACCCGACATGTTCGTTGAGAGCGCACTGCGCGTATGTGTAAGTCGAACCCGCCGAAGGAAATGCGCCTGACATCTTGCCGTAGCTGGCGGCCGTGAACAGCATCGCGATCATGGCTACCAAATAACTCAACGCAGCGTGACCCTGCGACACCTGCTGCACGATACCGTAGACCGGATACGGCGCCGTCGGCGTGAGAATGACCAGGCCGTAAAGGATCAAGTCGCCGCGCGAGAGCACCCGCTTGAACCGCGGCGTGCCGCCTTGCGGGGCCGCCGCGGAACCGGCGGTCTGGTCAGGCATCGGGATACTTGGCTTTCCGTTTCAAAAGCGTGTATGCTTCCAGTTGACTTGCTTGCTAGTCACAAGTAAGTTACGCCTCTCCCATGCGCCTGTCAACCAACGCCTCGGTGCTCCTCTTGGCGCTCGGGCTAACGGCCGGTATGCCGGCCGCCGCACAAAACGCCGGATTCCAGCTTTTGGCCACCCCCGAGTACCTCAGACCCGATCCGTTCGGCGGTATCGTTGCAGCGGACCGGACCGCGCCTGACAAGAGCGCGCCAGACACGGCCACCGCCGGGTTTTCCAATAAATTGCGGCTCGAAGGTGCGCGCGGAAGCTATGTTTCGTTTCACCTCGTGGTGAAAATGTCGCAGCCCGGCCCGTACACTCTCTCACTGGGATTCGATCGTGATCGGGGCAAGGTGGAAGCCAATTTGTTCCGGGAATGGTTCCATTTCACCGATTCGGACAAGCAATACTATCCCGACGCGCTGATTCCCGTCACTCCGCCCTATCACTCACAATTACCCGAGC
>DATLVQ010000688.1:0-3910 GCA_035577325.1 Bryobacteraceae bacterium
CGCGGGTGCCGTTTTGACGCCGACGCGGGCCGTAAAATGGAAGGCGCTGCCCTTGCCGGGCTCACTCTCGACCCAGATGCGGCCCTGCATCAAGCCCACCAGGCGCGAGCTGATGGTCAAGCCCAGACCTGTGCCGCCGAACCGGCGCGCGGTAGATCCGTCGGCCTGCTCGAAAGCCTCGAAGATCACCTTCTGCTTGTCGAGCGGAATTCCGATGCCAGTGTCCCGGACCGTGAAGCGCAGCACCGCGCTGCCAGGTTCCCGCGACTCTGTCGCGACAAGCACGGTGACGCCACCCAGCTCGGTGAACTTCAGGCTGTTTCCGACCAGGTTCGTAAGGACCTGACGCAGGCGGACGCCGTCCGCGACGACAAACTCGGGCACATCGGGTTCGATGTGCGTAAGTATCTCAAGGCCCTTACGCTGCACGGCCGAAGTGAATATCTTGATGGTTTCTTCCACGCGCTGGCGCAGGTTGAACTCCACCGAATCCAGATCGAGCCGCCCGGCTTCGATCTTGGAAAAATCGAGTATGTCGTTGATCACCGTCAGCAGAGAATCGCCGGAGGATTTCACAACGGACAGGAGCTCGCGCTGGTCGGCGGTCAATTCGGTTTCTAGCGCCAGATCCGTCATGCCGAGCATTCCATTCATCGGCGTCCGGATTTCGTGGCTCATGTTGGCCAGGAATTCGCTTTTGGCGCGGCTGGCGGCTTCGGCGACGTCTTTCGCCCGGCGCAGCTCCAACTCGGCGCGCTTGCGGTCTGTGATGTCGCGAAACCCCCACACACGGCCCGCGCTCTTGCCGCCCACGCGCAGCGGTTCGGAGTGGACTTCGTACGTGCGCCCGTCCGTGAATTCGAGCACATCGTCGAAATGCTCGTCACGGTTTGCGACTCCGCGCTGCAGTGAGGCGAGAACGCGCTCCGGATTCGCCCAGTGGAGGCTGGCCGCTCGGGCTACTTGGTTATGGTCCCCAGTCTGGAGCACGGACTCGGGAACCCGCACCATTTCGACATACTTCTGGTTGTAGGCCAGGACGGTTCCGCCAAGGTCGATCACCAGGATTCCGTCCGCCGTGGATTCGAGCGTAGTCCGGATGATCTCGGTCTGTTTCTCCACACGGCGCCGCAAACCCGCCACCCAGGCGAGCGAGGCAGCGATGACTGCCGCGAATAGAGCCAAAACCGTGAACAGGCGCGACAGGGTCCACCAGGAGGGCCTCTCCAATACGACGATGTCCTCAGGGGAGCGGAGAAGGATGCTGAAACCGCGCGGCACGTGGGATTCGTCGGGCTGGATCATACAAACGCCGGTGAGATCGAGCCGGCTGCCGTCGCGAAGGCCGTCCGTAAAGCCGCTGGCCTGTGGCGTCTGGATTTCAGCGTCAAACGTATGCGCGCTGGCCTGCAGGGTGAGGACCTGGCGGTCGGCGTAATGGGAGCGGCCAAGCAAGATCGCCTGCAATCGCACCAGGGTGGCGTCATGATTACCCTTCAAGACTTCATCGGGTGAGACCTGCACCGGCTTGGGAGATCGGCCCGCGGCCAGGTGCCTGAAGATGGCATGTTCCATGACGTTGGTGTACTCGCCGACCGCCAGAAAGCCCACGACATCCACCTGCTCGCCCACGGCAAGGGGGGTGGTTTGCCGCGTGCGGATGTAGATGCCGTCGGTGTCGTCCGCCACAACCAGGGAATGTCCATGGGCCGCGAACGTCACGGCGCCCCGGATTCTGACGCGGCGCCCGGCGGCCTGTCCGAGATTGAAGCCGTGTAGTTGGGCGATGGACCGAATCGGGAGGGTATAGGGATCGGCGCCGCCCCGTTCTGTGACCCGCACCTCCGCCATGCCAGGCACAAAAAGCCTGACTCCGACCCATTGATTCCGGTCATTGTAGACGGCGCCGCAGTTCCCGCGAATCCGGACCCTGGAGTCGACCAGGCTTCCAGCCACTTGCGAAGACATGGACGGAATACGCGCGAGAACGTTACCCCCACTCACGGTGACCTCGAGGGCCGCATTGCCCTCATCCTGCACGGCAGCGTGAACGATTCCTTCGATTTCAATCCACTGGCTGTCCAATTCCGACGAAGCCATTTGTTCAAAGGCCGGACGCAGAGGAACCGGGAGCGCGGTGGTGCCCAGAATGGTGATTCGGCGGCCCTCCATTTGAGGAGCGAAATCCGGAGCGGCTGTCATTCCTTCCAGTTCGACGAGGTCGCCTGGATGCACCTGATGAGCGAGGGCCGGGTCGTCAGTGGCAATGGCACCGGTTGCATCCTGCAGAAAGAAGCCGGATTCGTCCTTAAATAGGACGACACCACGCAGGACCGCGGGAAGGTGGCGGTTGGCCTGGTCGCGCGTGAGCTGCCGAATCTGGCGCGTGGTGCGAATCGCGGCGAGAGCGGGTATGGGACCAGCGATGGACGTTGCCGGCAGCAGGACGGCGAGCCACAAACTCAGCCAGACGCACGGGTAGCCCGCTTGCACGGTGGGTGCGCCTCGCGGCACCAGAGGTCGCGCGCACTGCGCCAGCCCGGTGATGAACGGATCTCTTGTTTCGGGGGCGTTCTGCAGAGACGGTATACCACCCTCTTACCCAGCATCGGCAGAAAACAGCAAACACCTTAGGGCGTGCCGCACGTTTCCAGTTGCACGTCTGCGCAAGCCGTCGCCGTCGTCAAAATCCGGTAGAATGTAGCCGGTTACGGTCTCGGAGGGGCGCTTGACTCTGTTCGTTACGCGGAATTTCACATCATCGCAGAAACTGCTGGAACGCGCGCGGCAATCGCTTGCCGGCGGCGTGAGCAG
This sequence comes from Bryobacteraceae bacterium, assembly GCA_035577325.1. Classification (GTDB taxonomy): domain Bacteria; phylum Acidobacteriota; class Terriglobia; order Bryobacterales; family Bryobacteraceae; genus QHXW01. Next base: position 2,815 of record DATLVQ010000688.1, read on the forward strand.
CCCGTTCCGCGCGAGTTTTCCGGTGCCGCTTTATTTCGCTGACGGGTACGGCGCGCGGCTGCGCGATGTCGATGGCAACGAATATATCGACTACGTGCTGGCCTGGGGACCGATGATCCTGGGCTACGGGCATCCGGCGATGGTGGGAGCGATGCGGCGGGCGGCGGAGCAGCCTCACGCGCTCGGTGAGCAGCACGAGCTGGAGATTCGGGTGGCGGAGAAAATCCAGCAACTGGTGCCTTGCGCCGAGCGAGTGGCGTTTACTTCGAGCGGCAGCGAAGCCGTGCAGCTCGCCATGCGCCTGGCGCGCGCGTACACCGGGCGCAACCTGATTCTCAAGTTTGAAGGCCACTATCACGGATGGATGGACAGCGCGCTGGTGAGCTACCATCCGGCCCGCGAGCAGACCGGGTCGCTGGATAATCCGAATGTGGTGCTGTCATCGAAAGGACAAGTGGCGAACGCGGCGGAGAACGTCATTGTGGCGCCGTGGAACCGGCCGGAGATTCTGGAGCAGGTGTTTGCCCGGCGCGGGATGGAGATTGCGGCGGCCATTATGGAGCCGGTGCTATGCAACAGCGGGTGCCTGATGCCGCGGGATGGGTATCTCGAAACCGCAGCCGAGACCTGCCGGCGCCATGGCGCGCTGCTGATCTTCGACGAGGTGATCACGGGTTTCCGCATAGGGATTTCAGGGGCGCAGGGATTCTATGGGGTGACGCCCGATCTGGCAACCTTTGGCAAAGCGGTTGCCGGCGGACTGCCGTTGAGCGTGGTGGCGGGGCGGCGCGACATCATGGAGCAGATGTTCGGCGGGGGCGTGTCGTTCGGCGGGACATTCAATGGCAATCCGGTTTCGCTGGTGGCGGCGGATGCGGCACTCGGCGAGTTATCGCGGGACAGCGGCGCGCTGCTGGCGCAGGCGAACGAGCGCGGAAGAAAGCTCATGGCGGGGATCGCAGCCGCGGCGCGGCGGCATGGAATACAAATCACGATTACGGGATTTGGCGCGGCGATGTCGCTGCATTTTACTCAGAGGGCGGACCTGCTCGATTATCGCGACACGCTTGACGACGACCGCGAGAAGCTGCAGCTC
>DATLVQ010000689.1:0-4633 GCA_035577325.1 Bryobacteraceae bacterium
GTCATGCAGAATACGGCCCACCGCGAACAAATCGGACTCTGGCAAGTCGTCGGCGAAGAAATCTCCAGCGACCATCTCGATGCGCCCAGCCGCCGGGGACCGGCCTAACAGCTCCCGCGCCACATCGATCACGCGCGGCAGATCGAAGACCGCTGCGCGCATATCCGGGTACCGCTCGCAGGCCGCGATTGCGAGGTGCCCGGTGGCGCCGCCCAGATCGGTCATCCTGCGGAACGGCGAAAGGTCAAACACCGTCACGACTTTAGGCGAGCTTAAAACGCCGAAGCCGTGCATGCCCATCAGAAACGTGCGCATGGCTTCGTCAGTCTTGAAAAAGTGATTAAAGATCGGGCCATCGAGCGCAAACGTCTGCCGCCAGCGGTGGCTGCCCTCGCGCACCGCGTCTTCCAAGTGCGCCCACATGGGGAATAGTACATCGTTCGAATACAGAATGTAGCCGGTCATCGAGCGGTCGCCTGTCCGGCACAAATAAGCTGAAGCCACCGGTTGGTTCGCATACCTGCCGTCGCTCTTCCGTAGGAATCCGAGGCCCACGCACGCGTCCAGCAGGCGCTCGGCGGACTCGGGCTGCGCGCCGAGCTCCGCCGCCAGCGACGCCGCGCCTGCCGGGCCGCGTTCCAAATAATCGAAAACGCCCAGCGCGACCGCCGCGAACATGGTTTTCGAACGGCGGAACGCTTCAATCAAATCGATAACGGAAGCGGGATCGGGTGTGTTCATGAGCGTCTGAAATGATCGTAGCCGAGCGCGGCCAGTGGCTGCCCGGAGAGAAGCACGCGGCCCGCGGGTCCACGTTCGACCACGCCGATGCGCGCGAGCGGCAAATTTTCGAAGCGCGCCGGCACGCGCGTGCCGGCGGGAACCATAAACAGCAGCTCGTAATCTTCGCCGCCGTGCAGCGCCTGTTCGAGCGTGGCGCCCGGAAAAATCGGCGGAGCGCCGATCGCCGCAGCAACCTTGGATGCCAGCGCCAGCCTCCGCAAATCGAGCGAGAGGCCATCGCTCAAATCCATAGCCGCCGTCGCGCCCAGTTTCTTTCGCAAGTACTGTCCCAGCGCCAGCCTCGGCTCGGGATATGTATGGCGCTTCCGCGCTAATCCTCGACACGTGGCTAGCCCCAGCGCCGATCCTCCCAAATGCCCGGAAACATAAATCTCGTCCCCAGGCCGCGCTCCATTACGCCTGAGCGCGCATCCACGCGGAACCGATCCCGCCACCACAATGTCGCACGTCACCCGCTCGGCCCGCGCCAAGTCGCCGCCCGCGAGCACCGTCCCCGAAGCGGCCGCCAGCTTAAGGAGTCCCGCGTAGAAGCGATCCACCCATGCGTCACTGGCCCCGGAAGGCAGCACGAGCGAGACCAGGCAGAACAGCGGATCGCCACCCATGGCCGCGATATCGCTCAAGCCGCGCGCCAGCGCTTTGTGTCCCACAGCGGCCGGCGGGTGTGACGCACGCTCAAAATGCACGCCCTCGATCAACAAATCCGTCGTAAACAGCAGGTCTTCATTGGCGCCGGGCGGCCGGAAAATGGCGCAATCGTCCCCGATGCCCGCCACCACGCTCGACCCCCGCGGGATGGCGACGCGCCGCTTGAGCCGTTCCAGTATGCTCTCTTCGGTCAACTTCCACAGGTTAGGCTACGCGCGGGCGGCTGTCCACGCCTTGAAAAATGGAGCGCTCGGTCGCGGCTTTTCTAGCAGGAAAACACTAATTCCATCTTGACCCCAAAGTCTCTATCTGAGAGAATACAAATGCAGTTACAAATGGTTGTTCGCACAGGCAACGGGAGATCTAAAAAGAGCTACGAATGTTGTCCGTCGTAGCTTTTTTGTTTTTAGGGCTCGTTCGCGCTGAGGCGAGCAATGTTCAGGAGATTAGTAAGTGAAAGAAAAAGGTGTTGTGAAGTGGTTTAATGCCGCCAAAGGCTATGGATTCATCCAGCGCGCAAGTGGCGACGACGTGTTTGTGCATTTCTCGGCCATCCAGGCAAATGGGTATCGCAGTCTGGATGAAGGCGCGGAGGTAGAGTTCGAGGTGAAGCAAGGTCCAAAGGGACTGCAAGCCGAGAACGTGAATCGAATCTAACCACCTTCCCCGACATTCACAACGAGGAGCCGCCCTAAGCAAGCGGCTTTTCTATTTTTTGGGCTTTATTTCTGCGGACGCGCCGCTTACGGTTCCAGGTAGACGCGGACGCGATTGCTTTCCTGCCCATCTGCGCTGATGTAGAATTCCGCTGGACCGGCGTTCACCAGTGCCGGCAATTGCAACTCAATCAGATACAGACCCACATATCCGGGCGCCAGCGTGGCGCGCGTGACTTCCACGGGCGTGCGGTCCAGAAACGCCTTTACGCTCGCCGCCACTGCCGGCGGATTTTCGAGTGGCGCGGGGAGCCCTGTGCGCCATTGCGGCGTCACCCGGCCGAGGCCGGTCGCCAGAATCTGAATGCGCGTGTTGGAACGCGCCGTGTTGGCCGCACCGAGCATTAGCCCGGTATCCGCGTCGACCACCATGGGGGCTCCGTCACGGTCAAGAAAAATCGCGGGCGACGCCGGCTGTACCGCCAGGCCCATCGACACGCGCCCCGAAGCGGCTTCGAGTGACAGGCCAACGGTCGGTCCGCTGACCTCAAACGGAACCTGAATCTGGGTACTGCCACCGGATGAATCGAGGATCGGGAATTCGATGTCGCCCGCGCGCGCCGACCGTACGATGCCGCCGAGCACGCTCACCAGCGATCCCGGGGCCGCGGGCCGCGTGCTGAAGTCGGCCGCATTCACCAGGCGCAACGTCTGTGCGCGATGCGGCGCCGCGGCGGCGTAAACGCCGTAGCCTTCCACGGCGAGGTAAAGCTGGTTTCTGGAACGATCCAGCTCGACGGCGGTCGTGCGCGCAGCCGGCAGATTGGTGCTTACCAGGGTCCAATTCGCAGGCGGGCCGGCAGCTTCCAGATCTTCATGGGCCACATAAACGCCACGGTCGGTCGCCAGGTACACAGCTCCCGCTTCCCGATCCGCCGCTATGTCGTGCGCGGCGGCATCCGGCAGATTCGCCGTCAGATCGTCCCAAAAAACTCCCGCATTGATGGTGCGCTGAATGTGCGCGCCCGAGCCCCCGACCGCGGCCAGAGCCAGGCGCGGGGCTTGCGCATCCACGAAAAATGCTTCAACCGGCCCGTTTCCGCCAGAGTGTGGGGGATTCCAGGTGCGCCCCCGGTCTGTCGAAACCCAGATGCGGCCGTCGGATGAACCGGCATACGCCACGTCGCCCGCCGTGGCCGCAGCCGTAATTTCGGTTCCAAGCTGCGCGCCATATGCGCGGCGCCTTTCCGCATTCCGCTCGATGCGCGCATCGGCAACGGCCTGCCACACCGCCATGGCGCCGCTGTTGCCCGCCGGAAGCTCCGCCACCCCCAACCCGTCGATCTCCACTGCAACGCCGCCGCGCCCATTGGCGGGAGTTGACAGTATCCGGCGCACGGTCAAGTTAGGCAGGAAGCGATTCAGTCCCGTCCACGACATGCCGCCGTCTAGCGACCGCCACACGCCGCGCTCGTTGGCTACCACCAGTTGCTGCGCGTCTACGGGGGAAACGGCCAGATCGTGCTGCCCGGGCCCGATCACCGATTCATTCTTGTAGGCGCTCAGATTGGTCCAGGTCCGGCCGCCGTCTTCCGATTCATATACCTGATTCGCCAGCGCGTAGAGACGCCGGGAATCGGCCTGACTGGGCCGCAATACAGCGTTGGGCGCCGGTAATCGCTCAGCCGTCACCGCGCGGGCAGAATCGGGGCGTGACGCTGTGGACAGCGTCCAATTTTCAAAATCGGCTGTTTCAAAAGTCTTACCAGAATGCGTGCGCGCGTAGAGCGTGCGGCCATCGGGCGCGAACCAGACGTTATCCACCGGACCCGTTGCCGGAGCCGCCAGCATCAACTCGACCGAGCTGCTGCCCACTTTGCGCCACGCCGGACGCAGGGCTTCAGTCGCCGTCTGGCCGAGCGCGATTCCGCCGGCCAAAAGGCTCGCCACCAGCCATCGGTGCCATCCCCGCCCCCCTGTATACGTCTGACACATCGGCGTGTCCTATTTTACCGCACGAACCTGTACCTCTACTTCAAAAGTGTTGTATTTACGATAGTTATCGCAAATTTTTTACCGCGGTGATCTAGTTGCTATGCATCTTTGATGCTAGACTAGGGGGCGATCGTGTCTAGGAGAGGGAAAAGCGCGCCCGGTCGTTACGGGATCGTGGGCGGGTGGTTGGCCACTGCCATCATGCTCGGTGCCTGCGCCATCACGGCACACGCGCAGGAAAGTACCGCGGCAACTGTTGTCACCCTGACCGGGCAAGTTTCCGTGCTGCGCGACAACTCGCCCTGGGCGCTCAATCTCGGCGATTCCGTCCAGCCGCGCCAAATCATCGTGACGGGTGCAGACGGATATGCCCTATTGCGCGTTTCCGACGGCAGCACGTTCGAGGTATTCCAAAATTCGCGCGTAGTTTTCCGCGATAATCCAGGTAATTGGAAAGACCTGCTCGAAGTATTCCTCGGCCGCGTGAAAATTCAGATCGAAAAGGTCGGCGGCCAGCCGAATTACAACAA
>DATLVQ010000690.1:0-3121 GCA_035577325.1 Bryobacteraceae bacterium
TGCTTCGGGCGCACGATACCCTCCACCACCGGATCCACCGCCTCCAGGTGGCTCGGATTCGGCGCCACCGAAACCACAATCTCCTTCCCCGCCGTCGACCGCCGCAGGCCGCTCGCGCTCAAGTGATATTTCACATCGCCCGACCCCTGCGTGCTGGCCGGATCGGCGTTCCCCTCGAACTCGGAGAAAATCTGCCCCAGCGGTTTGCCCACCACATTCGCCAGCACCGTCAGCCGCCCGCGATGCGCCATCCCGATCACCACTTCATGCACGTTGCGATCCGCCGCGCGATCCAGCAGTTCGTCCAGAATCGCGATCGCCGTCTCCGACCCCTGCAGTGAAAATCGCTTCTGCCCCACGAATCGCGCGTGAAGGAAGTGCTCGAACTCCTCGGCCCCGATCAGATCCTCCAGAATCCGCATGCGCACTTCGCGGTCCAGCGGCCAGTTGTTCGCCTCCGGCTCCATGCGCTGCTGCAGCCAGCGTTTCTGCTCCGGATGCTGGATGTTCATGTACTCGCATCCGATCTTGCCGCAATAAGTCTGGCGCAGCGTTTCCAGAATCTCGCGCAGCGTGGCCACCGCTTTGGGCGACCCCTCGCCGATGGCTTCACCAAGCGTGCCCGTCAGAAACTCGCGGTCCAGGTCCCAAATCGTCAGCCCGTAGCGCAGCGGATCGAGCTCCGGGTGATAGCTGGGCTCGCCCCCGAGCGGATCGAGATCCGCGATCAGATGCCCGCGCACGCGGTACGCGTTGATCAACTGCAATACCGCCGCTTCTTTCGCGACTTCCGCGGTGTGCCCCGTCGCCCCCGGCAGGCTGACCTGGCGATCCGGCTCCCAGCGCACCGGATTGTACGGCAGCTTCAGGTGCTCGAAAATTTCTTCGTAGAACCCGTCATCCCCATTGACCAGCGCCTGCAGTTTGCCCAGGAACATGCCCGATTCCGCGCCCTGGATGATGCGGTGATCGTAAGTGCAAGTCAGCGTCATTACCTTGCTGACGCCGAGCGCTGCCCGCATCTCCGGCGCCGTCCCCTGATATTCGGCGGGGTAGTCGATCGTTCCCACCGCGATGATCGCGCCCTGTCCAGGCATCAGCCGCGGAATCGACTGCATCGTCCCCACTGTCCCCGGATTGGTAATCGAAATCGTAGTGCCCGCGAAATCCTCGGGCGTCAGCTTTCCGGCGCGCGCCCGGCTCACCAGATCGTCGAACGTGGCGACGTACTGCTGGAAATCCAGCTCGCCGGCGTTCTTGATATTCGGCACCAGCAGATTGCGCCCGCCATTCTTGCCTGGAACATCCACCGCAATGCCGAGATTGATCTTGCTGCGCACGATGCGAAACGGTTCGCCGTTCTGTCCCGTAAATGCGTGGTTGAGGCCGGGGAAATATTCAAGCGAGCGCACCACGGCCCACCCGATAATATGCGTGTACGAAACTTTGCTCTTGCCCAGCAGCGTGCGCTGGTGGTTGATCATCCGCCGGTTTTCGTCGATGACTTTTACCGCGATGGTGCGCTGCGACGTCGCCAGCGGAATCGCCAGGCTGGCCTCCATGTTTTCCGCAATCCGCGCCGCCGCCCCGCGCATTGGGATCAGCGCTTCTCCGGAAGGCGATGTACTCGGCGCGGTCACCGGCATGGTCGCCGGGGCGGTCACCGGACCTGGTACCGGCACCGATGTCTCACCGCCTGCCTGCTTTTCCGCCGGCGGCGTCTCGGCCCCTGCCGGCTTATCCGCCGCCGGCGCCGCGTTCCCAGCCTCAACCGGCGCAACCGCGCGCCCATTGCCGCCGCGCGTGTCGTCAAACACGTGCTTCCAGCTCTCATCAACCGCCGCGCGGTCGTGCAGATATTCCTTATACAGCTCGTCTTCGAGCCAGCTGTTGATTCCCAAATCCTTGTCGGATTTCACGCCCATCGTGGAGATTTTCTTTCTTCTTTGATGATACAGGAGCGCAGGCAGTTGCGTCGCTGGCGTGGACGGGTTCGGAAGAGGCCGGTGGTGTGAGATTTCCTGCGAGATTCACTCACCCGTAGCGCAGTTGTTCATGAGCTCAGGGCACGCAAGCGAACGATGAAAATGGGATCAGTGTGGGCGTATGCTGTACCCAGAGCCGCAGATCGTGTCGAGGCTGTATGGCCCTTAGCTATTTTCAGGAGAGGGCCACGCCACGCTTGCGGGGACCTGCGGACTTTTCCCGATGTCCAGATTAAGGCGCCTCCAGCTGCATTCACAGTTTTCTTCATAACCTGGCCAACCGTTCGAATTCGCGGTCGTGGAGCGGTCGAAAACCTCGCTCGCGCGCACTTACGCGACCCTTGACTGTCAGAATCGCTTCCGATCGACGTTGTCGGCCAGCACGAGGAATCTTGTTTCGCTGCGACGGCGATCATGGCCATTTACAGAGTCGACTACCTAACCGCACCAGCAACGATCGTTCCGCTGCTAGGAAACTTGTTAGGGCTGCTGGGAAGTGAAACGCAGTAGGCTCTGGGAGAGCTAGCTAACTCCGACTAGCGAAATTCGCACTTCGCTGAAAGCCAAGCAGGGCGGGTACACGCAGTGCAAGGTGTGCAGGCCAACACAATAAGTATACGCAAAAGGATTCAACAAGCGGGAGCACGTGTCCTAATGCGCCAACTAAGCACACCCGCCGCCGTCGCAAGTAGCAGGAGCGTTGAGGGTTCGGGAACCTGGGAAAAGGTGATATTCACAGAGGTGAAACCGGAGCCGCCGTGTTGCAATGCTTCAACTTGGACATGCGCTTGCCGAAGGTCTACAGGCGCCCCTGTTTCCGGATCGAAGAACAACGTACTATTGACAGACTTGCCGTTGTCTGCCCCACAAGAAGTGTAACCCGAGCCTGCCGAGCACACCCCTGCAATCGCGAGCGCCGGGTTGTCGGGAGGGAAAACCAACGCCGTAGCCCTGGAAACACCAGATCCATCGTCCCAGGGGGGTACAGGGGTGCCATTCCAGTCAATCGTCATTTCGTGGAGCAAGGGGGCAGAATCGGTTACCGTGACGGTAAACCCAATAAAGTCAAACACGTTTCGATCCCAGTCACCATTGAGAGAGATCCCGGTTTCGGAGAATCCTGCATCTACGAAGAC
>DATLVQ010000691.1:0-18462 GCA_035577325.1 Bryobacteraceae bacterium
CATATCGGAGACCCCGGTTCGCAGTCGCGCGCACTTCCAATAAGCCCGCCCATCGTTCGTGAGCGACCGGCACCTTCCTATAGCGGCCCCAGTGGCAGTTACGGCGGAAACCGCACGTACGACTCGCGACCCTCACAGAGCTATCGCCCCAGCCCATCTAACAGCGGTAGCAGCTACGGCGGAAGCCGCACGTACGACTCGCGACCCTCACAGAGCTATCACCCCACCCCATCGAACAACGGTGGTGGCAGCTACGGTGGAAGCCGCACGTATGAGGCGCGACCAGCGCCGAGTTATCGCCCCAGCCCGTCGTATAACAGTGGCGGTGGTTCTTACCGCGGCAGCAGCGGTGGTAGCTACGGCGGAGGCCGCACGTATGAGTCGCGACCAGCGCCGAGCTATCACCCCGGCCAGTCCTACAGCGGTGGCGGGGGATACCGACCGAGTCCTTCCTCTGGCGGCGCTGGTTCTTACCACAGTGGCGGCACCAATCAAGCCGGAGGCTCCTACCATTCGAGCGCCGGCAGCAGCACGCCCTCGAACGGTGGCGGCTCAAAGCCAAAAGATACGCACCGCTGATCTCACGATTTGTGCTGTCACGCGCGACGCGCTGCACTCAAAAGCCGAAGCGAACGTACGATACTCGGCCTCAGGGCCAGTGAGACCAAGAAACACCCCACCCGACCGCCCTTCCGGGCGGCCACCGTCATCGCCGGAGGTGATCTTTATGCCCGGGACGCGAGCTGGAGTGATCCTGGGAACAGCGGAGTACATGGCGCCCGAACAAGCGCTCGGTGCAGTTGTCGACAAAGGCGCCGACATCTGGGCTCTTGGCGTGGTGTTGTGCCAAATGCCGACTGGCACTAGGCCATTCGCAGGAGCAACGAACTTTGGTCGAGCACCAGCCCGTCCGTATGGAACATGAACATCCGCATGCCCAGTCTCTTCCCGAGCGGATCGGGCGCGATCGGCACTGAATTCAACTTGGTGAGGACGTGAAATGCGAGTCCTGCTGGTCACTTTCTGCGCCGTCGGTCTATCAACTTAAGCCCCTCAAACCACGCGACACTCAATACACCCGCAGCGAGGCAGAGCACAATGTCATCCGGATGCAACGGGCTGAAGTGGGAGAGGTTTCGGAGGAACGGGACGTATAACACCAGGCTGAGGAACACCAGCGTCGCGCCTGCAACCCACCCACATCGCTGCATTCGGCGTGCGCAGCACGGACAGTCGCGATCCAGTTAAGGCGGTACCCACCTATCGAACCAGCGCAGAGCTTTACCGGCGGTAGCCGTCTGTCGCGGTGACGGTAACGGAAGCGAGAACCTGTCCCCGTCTGCCAGAAGAAAAATCGTAAAGGGTAAACTCGTACGTCTTCCCTCTGGCGATCCACGGCGCGCTGCACCGGCTTGACTCGCAGGCCGTGCTGCTCCCGAATTCCTTTGTCCGTCTGCCTCTCGGGCCGTCATCGGTTACGTAAACCTTTGCCTGCGTAATGCCTCGCGTGGACCACGTAATGAAAGTCGTGCAATCAGACCTTCGGCGCTCAATCCGGCAGGGAGTTGGGTTTGCAGCAATTGTGCCCCACGCTTGTCCCGGTTGATCCAAGCCACCACCCGAAACATCAAATTCGGCTCGGCAGCCCCTATCCACCCAGATGCCGCGCTCGTCGTAGCCCCACGTGGAGCCTTCCTGGCAGGGCGAGCCGCTGATCTGCCGGACCAGTCGGACACCGCCGCGTGTGTCGGCCTCGCAGTAAGCCCGCCGTCCGTCGTCGGAAGCACACGTAATGGCGCCGGAGTCAGGGCGTCGGTCGCCACCAAAGCCACCACCCGGCCCGGCGGACAGCCGCCTGCCGGAAACCCGCCTAAAAATAAACCGCTGGTTCGAATCGCCGTCGATATCGTAGATCTGGACGGGCGCGCCGTCCTGGCTTGTCCCACCCGGAATATCCAGCGTCTTGCCGAGCCGCGAGATGATGAGCGCGTTGCCGTCTTTGCCCGTATCAAAGCGCCACTGCTGGTTGGCGCCGCCGTCGAAGCGCGCAGCACGAACCGGCGTGCTGTTGCGGGGCCCATTCGATTCGAGCACGTTGCCGTTCATCGCATTCCGCAAATAGTAAAAGCCCGGTTCTCCGGCTGGCTGGATTTCCCATACCTGATTGTCGGTTCCTCGCGAGGAAAACTGAATCACACTTGTCTGGTCGTTCCGGTCCATATCGAGCACTTTGCCGGATTTCAAATTGGCAATCTCATAGCGGCCGGGGCCATCAAACCCTCCTTGCGCGCTCGCCTGATAGGGAAGGTACAGTGCCCAAACGATTCCGGCCGCGATAACGACAACAGATAGGCCGGCCCTGCGAATTGAATCATGAAGATTGCGGCTGTCGATCATGTCCTTCTCCGATTTGTTGATTTCGAAATTGGCTCACTGGATTTACCCTTGCCAGCTTCGTCTCACCGATCCGATGGTCGTGGACATTCCATTGTTTCAGCATGTGGGACCCGAAATACTGCAGTCTGAATGTTAAGCGTTTCACCGTCTGCTTGTCAGTTCAAAATTGCTCAGAGTGCTTGGCGTGCCGCCTCCTGGTATGTCCTGGCAACGACGCTCTTCCGCTTAAACGGCCTGCGACCCTGCACGCGAAATCGGGCCTAAAGGGGTGATATGGGACCCAATCGTGAAAAGGGGTCACCCGGGGGGCGTGGCAGCCCTTGTCCGTAGCCAAAAGCCCCTGAGGTAATCAAATCAGTAGTGCCGATCCGGCCTCGCAGGTGTGCGTGGAGGTGTTATGGGATGTTACAACGGTTGATCTGTGCTCCATTTGATCACCGCATTCCGGCCGCCATCCGCGTGTTCTTCCGCAGTCGCGCCGATACCTCGCTGGAAGTCCTCGCTCTGCGACAGCAGGTCGCTGTGCTCAAACGAAAGCGGCCGCGACCGCCACTGAACCACCTCGACCGCTTCTTCTGGACCACTCTGCGGAACATATGGCCACGATGGTCGGATGTTCTGGTCACTGTGAAACCGGAGACGGTGGTCGGCTGGCATCGGTCGGGCTTTCGACTGTACTGGCGCTGGCGATCGCGAGCGCGCGGCGGCCGACCCAAGCTGAGCGAGGAGGTTCGAACGCTCATTCGCCGAATGGCGTACGAGAATTCGGCCTTGGGGAGCACCGAAGATCCACGGAGAACTGCTGAAGCTCGGCTTCGAGGTCTCCGAGCGCACTGTCGCCAGATATCTGCAACGCTTGCGGCGACGCGGCAATTCAGCCAAACGCTGGCTTGCCTTCCTCGCAAACCATCGCGAAGTGATCGTCGCCTTCGACTTCTTTACCGTGCCCACGCTGACCTTCCAGGTCCTGTATTGCTTCTTCGTAACCGAGCATGGCCGGCGCAGGGTTCTGCACTTCAACGTCACTCGTCATCCGACTGGCGAATGGGTGGTGCAACAACTGCGTGAAGCCTTTCCCGCGACTGGTCCGTATCGTTATGCCATCCTCGACACGACTCCAAGTTCGATGCGGATGTGATTGGCTTCCTGCAGGCAACAGGCCTCAGACCGAAGCGCACGGGTGTTCAGGCACCGTGGCAAAACGGGATTGCGGAGCGCTGGGTGGGAAGCTGCCGCCGCGAGATTCTCGACCATGTCATCGCGCTGAACGAAAAACATCTGCGGCGGCTCATTCGCGATTACGTGAACTACCATCACGTCGACCGGATTCACGATTCCCTCGATAGGGACACACCGAACCGACGGCCAGTGGAAAGCAAGCCTTCGCCGGCCGCCACGTTGATCTCCAGTGCCCGGCTCGGCGGTCTTCATCATCGATATAGCTGGCGCGAAGCTGCGTAGCGCTCTGGCCCCGGAGCGCCGTAATTGATGTTCAGTCGGCCAGCCGAACTCATGGGCAAAGAGAGAAACACGGGCTCTTTCGTCGCAGAGAGCCCATTCTTTCCCACTGCTTGTGCACCATCTCCGGCGCTTGTGATGGCGCCGTTGCGGATCCCCAATCCCAAAGTGTGAAGCACCTTCCTGTTCACGGCTCGTTTTAGCACGACTGGCCCCAGACGGCTTGAATCGCGCCCATCTTGAAAACGGAACGAGGTATGCCCTCGCGGGCAAGGCTGGCTCCCGATCTTGGAACGCGAGCAGCTCCACTTGGACGCGGGGTGTTACATTAGTGGCCGGCCTGTTGTGGCAATCGCCTGACTGCTTCTTGACGCCCGGCGCTTTAGCCTTAAGGGCTCTGGTTCCACAGAGTATATGAGAGATCAAGCTATGCGACTGATTCGGGCCGGCACGATTGCCCTGCTTTTTACATTTCTTAACTCACCGTTGAGTCTGCGCGCGCAAGCGGCGGACGTGGCATCTGCTAAGGTCGATTTTCTCAAACGCATTCAGCCTATTTTTGTGAGCTCGTGTTACACCTGCCACGGGGCGAAAATGCAGATGTCCGGACTGCGTCTCGATGAAAAATCCGCGGCACTCGCTGGTGGGCAATCCGGCACCGTCATTATTCCGGGTAAGTCGGCGGACAGTCTACTTTATCGGCGCGTCGCCGGTTTGACTGACCAGCCACGCATGCCGATGGGCGAAAAACCGCTGGACTCGTCCTCGATCGAGCTTATTCGCGCATGGATCGATCAGGGCGCGGAGTGGCCGGACAGCTTCGCTACGGAGGTTGTCGCGGTTCAGAAACATTGGGCATACATTCCACCGAAGCGACCGGCGCTGCCGAAGGTCGGAAACGCCAGCTGGCCCAAGAATGCCATCGACAATTTCGTCCTTGCCCGCCTTGAAAGAGAAAAACTGACACCATCTCCGGAAGCCGACCGTGTCACGCTACTTCGGCGCTTGAGCCTGGATTTGACGGGCTTGCCTCCCAGGGTTGAAGAGGTCGATGCATTCCTGAAGGACCAGAGCCGCCACGCCTATGAGAAGCAGGTTGACCGGATGCTGAACTCGCCGCATTACGGTGAGCGGTGGGGGCGGCTATGGTTGGACGCCGCGCGCTACGCTGATTCTGACGGTTATGAAAAAGATAAGCAGCGCCAGGTCTGGTTTTATCGCGACTGGGTGATCAACGCACTCAACCGCGACCTGCCTTACGACCAGTTCATCATCGATCAGATTGCCGGCGACGAACTGCCGAACGCCACGCAGGACCAGATCGTCGCGACCGGCTTTCTGCGCAATTCCATGATTAACGAAGAAGGCGGCATAGATCCGGAGCAGTTCCGCATGGAAGCGATGTTCGACCGTATGGACGCGATCGGTAAAAGCGTTCTGGGCGTCACCATCCAGTGCGCGCAATGCCATAACCACAAGTTCGATCCGCTCACGCAGGAGGAGTACTACCGGATGTTCGCATTCCTGAACAATTCGCACGAAGCGAACGTCGCGGTCTACACGCCGCAAGAGCAGATGAAACGCGCCGACATTTTTCGGCGCATTCGGGAGATCGAAGCCGGTATCCGGCACCGCAATCCGGACTGGGAGCAGCGCATAGCGGCATGGGAAGCGAAAGTCAAGGACGATCAGCCGGAATGGACCGTGGTACGGCCCGAGGTCGATGATATCTCCACGGGCGGCCAGAGATATTTGTCCATGAACGACGGGTCTTTGCTGGCGCAGGGCTATGCGCCCACCAAACATCGCGTGAAGCTCTCGGTAAAAACGGATCTTCAGAACATCACTGCGTTCCGGCTCGAGCTGCTGAACGACCCGAACCTGCCGCTCAGTGGTCCGGGACGCTCCATCAAAGGGACTGGCGCACTGACGGAGTTCGAAGTGGAAGCGGCGCCGGCGGGTGCGCCCGACAAGATCACAAAGATCAAAATTGTCAAAGCCACAGCGGACGTGAATCCTCAGGAGACGCCGCTGGATGGGATCTTCGACGACAAGAGCGGGAAGCGGCGCGTCACGGGCCCAGTGGAATTCGCGATAGACGACAACGAGGACACGGCCTGGGGTATCGATGCGGGTCCAGGTCTTCGCAATCAGCCACGCAAAGCCGTGTTCACTGCCCAAACACCCATCTCTAATCCGGGTGGCACGATTCTGACTTTCTATTTGGACCAGAAGCATGGCGGATGGAATAGCGACGACAATCAGAATCAGAACCTCGGGCGTTTCCGGCTGTCAATCACTACCGCTCCTGGCGCGGTGGCCGATCCGTTGCCGCGGAACGTGCGCGAAATACTCTCCACTCCGCGAGCGCAGCGCACGCCGGCGCAGCTGGCCGCAGTCTTCGCCTATTGGCGAACGACGGTTCCGGAATGGCGCGAAGCCAATGAAAAGATCGCGGAGCTGTGGCGTGAGCATCCCGAAGGGTCCTCGCAGCTGGTGTTGGCGGGTCGCGAACAGCCGCGGGAGACACACATTCTCACGCGCGGCGATTTTCTGAAGCCGACGAAAGTAGTTGGTCCGGGGGTACCGGCCTTCTTACATCCATTGGCGCAGGATGTACCACCGACGCGCTTGGCCTTTGCGCGATGGCTGGTCGACCGGAACTCGCCCACCACGGCACGCGCCTTCGTCAACAGAATGTGGCAAGCCTATTTTGCAACCGGCCTGGTTGCGAGCAGCGAGGATTTGGGGAAACAAAGCGAGCCTCCTTCGAACCCCGAGCTGCTCGATTGGCTGGCAGTTGAATTCATGGATGCACACTGGAGCATGAAAGCCATGCACCGGCTGATTGTGACCTCGGCGGCTTACCGTCAGTCTTCGCGCGTGACGCCGGAGCTTTACGAGCGCGATCCTTACAATCGGTTGCTCGCGCGTGGACCGCGGTTTCGAGTGGATGCCGAGATCGTTCGCGACATCGCGCTCGCGGCCAGCGGCTTGCTGAATCCAAGAATCGGCGGTCCGAGCGTGTATGCTCCCGCGCCCGAGTTCTTATTCGTCCCGCCGGCTAGTTACGGTCCGAAAATTTGGAAGGAAGAGACCGGGGCGAATCGCTATCGGCGCGCGCTTTATACGTTCCGTTATCGCAGCGTGCCGTACCCGATGTTGCAGATTTTCGATGCTCCTAACGGCGATATCTCCTGCGTGCGGCGGGCCCGGGCCAACACGCCGCTGCAAGCCCTGACCACGTTAAACGAAACTCTATTCATTGAAGCCGCGCAGGCACTGGCGTTGAAGACAATGCGCGAAGGCGGCGCGACAGATGCCCAGCGGCTAACTTACGCTTTTCGCCGGTGTCTTGCGCGGAAGCCCACCCCGCCGGAGTCGGCCGAGTTGCTAAAGATGTTGAACAAGCAGAAACAACGGTTGACCGATGGCTGGCTGAGCGCGTTGGATCTGGCGGGTTTGGACGCGACACACCCGCCCACGCTCCCGGCGGGCGCCACGCCGGTGCAGCTTGCCGCATGGACGGTAGTCTCCCGGGTGCTGTTGAATCTGGATGAAACCATCACGAAGGAATAGGCTATGAGCTGTCACGATCGTTTTTATCGAAATTTAGATCCTCGACTTGTCAGCCGCCGTTGGTTCTTCGAACAGTGTGGCGTCGGTCTGGGAGCTATGGCGTTGGGCGACTTGCTCGCGCAGCCGGGCTATGCGGCGAACGCGACTTCGGACGACCCGCTCGCGCCAAAGAAGCCGCATTTCCCGCCCAAGGCCAAGAGCGTAATTTTTCTGTTCATGGCCGGCGCGCCGAGTCACCTGGAACTATTCGACTACAAGCCTCAATTGGCGAAGTATGACGGCACGCTGCCCCCCGCCGAACTGCTCAAAGGATATCGCGCAGCTTTCATCAATCCGAGCTCGAAGCTGCTTGGGCCGAAATTCAAGTTCGCCAAGTATGGGAAGAATGGCGCCGAATTATCGGAGCTGCTGCCGCGCCTTGCAACCGTAGTCGATGACGTCACGATTGTGAAATCCATGGTGACGGACGCGTTCAATCATGCGCCTGGACAACTTCTGATGAATACCGGAACGCAGCAGTTCGGTCGCCCGAGCATGGGGGCGTGGGTGCTGTATGGGCTGGGCAGCGAGTCGCGCGATCTGCCGGCTTTCGTGGTGTTCAGTTCCGGTGCAAAGGGGCCGAGCGGCGGAAATTCGTGCTGGGGTAGCGGTTTTCTCCCGACGGTCTATCAAGGCGTGCAGTTCCGCTCGAGTGGCGACCCCGTGCTCTACCTCTCGAATCCGCGCGGCGTCGATAAGGAATTGGAGCGCGATTCACTCGATTCCATACGCCGCCTGAACCAAATGCGTCTCGCCGCCACGGGCGATCCCGAAATTGCGACGCGCATCTCTTCGTTCGAGATGGCCTTTCGGATGCAGTCGAGCGCGCCCGAGCTGATGGACGTTTCGCGCGAACCGAAAAAGGTGCTTGAAATGTATGGCGCCGAGCCTGGGAAACCATCATTCGCGAATAATTGTTTACTCGCCCGCCGGCTCGTGGAGCGCGGTGTGCGATTCGTGCAGCTCTACCACGAAGCCTGGGATCAGCACGGAAACCTGGTGAAGGACATCAAAAAGAACTGTCAGGATACCGACCAGGCCTGCGCGGCGCTTGTTCAGGATCTCAAGCAACGAGGCATGCTCGACTCGACCCTGGTGGTCTGGGGCGGTGAATTCGGCCGGACGCCGATGAGCCAGGGTGGAAATGATGGCCGCGACCATCATCCCAATGCTTTCACTATGTGGCTGGCCGGCGGCGGCGTTAAGCGCGGCATCACGCTGGGGGAGAGCGACGAGCTGGGTTTCAATGCCGTAAAGGACAAGGTTCACGTGCATGATCTGCAGGCTACGATCCTGCATCTGCTCGGATTCGATCATACGAAGCTTACATATCGCTTCCAGGGGCGGGATTTCCGGCTGACGGATGTACATGGGGAAGTAGTGAAGCAACTGCTGGCCTAATAAACCTAAAGCAGCAGATCGGCAAGTCGATTGTATACGTTCAGCGCCAAGTGAAAGGTCCGCCCAGGACCAGTGCGGCTATCACTGACAGTACACTCGCCACGCTGATCGAGGCCCAAAGCAGGTATCGTTCGGGCCAGTAAGTCATCACGATCCGGTTGACGCCACCGTCCAGCATGAGTCCACGAAAGGCTCCGTTAGTCATATGGAAGTGGGTCGGTTTGCCGTTGATTGTGGCCGTCCATCCCGGATAGAGGGTTTCGGAGGTGGCCAGGAACGCACGACCGTCCGCCACCACATTGAGATCGATCCGATTGGCGGAATACAATCCGACTTGAACGGTTCCGCCGCCGAGCGGTCCATCTGGCCCAAGCTCCTGGCTCTCGACAACTGCTTCCTCACCGGGAGCGAAGTCAGCGCGGCCGAGGTAGGAGAAGGCTTCGTCCGGACCGTTGACAATGTGCAATCGCCGGACCAGGAAGAACCGGGGCAAAGGATCAGGCTTGCGATAGAAACGGAGCCCGGCTATATCGGCAGTCAAAGGCAAATGTTCGGGTGCGAGTTCCTGGGTGAATGGAAACGCGCTGCTGGCGAGGAACCCGACGTTCAACATACGCACCAGCGGGGAACTCGGGTTACTGACATTGCGCTGCCGTTCCCAGTCAAGGCCGGCGCAAAACAATCTGCGAAGAGAGAGTACACGTCGCAGAACCAAGGGGTTGTCTCCGTTGGGAGTCGCAAGCCGAAGCATGTTCGGTCCCCAAACGAAAGTGTCGGCGCCTCTATCGACGTAATCGATACGCACCGGAGGATTCGTGCCGTCGAGCAGCTTTTGAATTCTGGTGAGCGAGCCCGGATAACCAGTGATGTCGTACTCGGAGTTTTCCGCTTTGTAGCTACCCGCGTAGTTATTCATGGGCCGTTCAGCGCCAAAGTGAGTTAAATCCACGGCCGTTAACAAGGCGATACCCCAGCAAAGCCATCTCGGGGCGCGAGCCGTGACACGTTCGAGCGTAAGCGTGGAAGTTAACGCTGCGAACATGCAAAATGCCATCAGCGCGTACTCGGCATACAACACGCCCCGAATGAAACCCGGCAGGTGCCGGAAGACAAACGGATAAAACGGCGTCGTTTTGCCCAACATCCAGATGGCCGAGATCAACGTCAGCAGGAACAGCATCCTCAAATAAGGAGTGCGGCGCAGAAACGGCGCTACAGCCAAAAGCGCCACTGTAACGAGTCCGCAGTACACGTAGAGAAATGTGAAGTTGATGGGCAGTTTGTACAGTGTTGGATCGAACGGAGTAAAGATGTGGTAGTAGTTCGGCACGATCAGCGATGCCAGGCTCTGAATCCGCAGCCCTTCGCCCGACACGTACCACAGGGACCTCATCGACGCGACGCTCAGCCGGCTCAGCTGATACGTCGGAACGAGCTGAACGGCCGCTATACCGATTCCGAGCGCCCCACTATAGCCCAGCGCCGCAAAGAGTTTCCAGTTCGTTCGACGCGAGAGAACGAGCGCGACCGCCAGAAAACCCGCCGCGCCTAGGACAACCATGGTGGCTGCCGGAAAGCCGGCCAGAAAAATCAGCGCGATGCCGCAGCCGAGCGTCGCCACCCACCTTACGTCAATGCCCGCGCTGAGTTTCCAAACGCAGAGCAGCACCAGAGGCAGCCACGCCCCGCAGCAGATGGCGCCCAGATGCTGCGCCTGCGAAGCGAAATAGCCGCCAAGCTGGTAGACCGTTCCGCCGAAGAGCGCGGAGGGCACGCTTGAGCCGAGATGCCGCAGAAGGAAAAATGTCAACACACCCGCCAGGATCATGTGCAGCGGAATCTGCCATTCGAGCCAGTAGTAAAGCTTGTGTCCCTCGGACAGGTTTCCCAAGACGATGGAGATCCATGAGAGCGGATAGAACAACTGCGCTTGGATATCCGCGTGAATCGGCACACCACAGTATGGATACGGGTCCCAGAATGGAAAGACTCCCTGCCGGACACACCGGGCGATATAGGTGGCCAGTGGCAGGTGAAACTGTTCAATATCGAAGGGAATGTGGGCCCGCGGATTGAACAGAACTTTTTTGAAGAACAGCAACGGCTGCGCAATCAAGAGCAACAGGGCGAACCGGCTGGCGTACCGGTCTATAAGACCGCGCCAGCGAGAGCCCTCTAGCTGTTCCTGAGCTGAGGCCATCTTCGGATTCTGGGAGAGCATGAAACGTCACTCTCAATGATGACTCAGCTGGGGCCACTCTCGTTGAGTTCGATTTGTTTTAACCGCACTGCGGAGGACGGGTGACCGCCGGGCTTTTTCTCCGGCCAGAATCACGGAAGCCGGGTGACGGCCCGATAGCGTCCCTGCAGACTTTCGAATTGCCGCTGGCGCAGAACTCCGCGTTTGTGCAGGACGTATCGGAACAGAAGCCATAGGATGGCAATTCCGTAAATCATACTCTGCAGAAACGAAGCCGAAGACGCCTGTGGAAAGTATCTAGTGGGCACCGGCACCTCCGTAATGCGCAGATTCAAGTCGACAAACTGCGCAATGATTTCCTGGTCGAAGATGAAATTATCGGAATTCATCTCCAGGTTGACGACCCGCAGTGAGTCGGCTCGAAACGCACGATAGCCGGTGTGAAATTCCGAAAGATGCAACCCGAAAACAGCATTCTCGAGTCTAGTCAAGAACCGATTGGCGATGTACTTCCACCAAGGCATGCCCTGTTTCACTGGAGTCGCTCCGAGGAGCCGTGAGCCGAGCACGACTTCGGCTTCGCCTTGTTGGATGGGCTGCACAATTTGCGGAAGCAGCGTTGGATCGTATTGATAGTCGGGATGTACCATGACAACTATATCCGCACCGGCTTTGAGGGCCTCTCGATAGCACGTTTTTTGATTAGCCCCGTACCCGTAGTTTCGGTTGTGAACGAACAACTCGAGCCCCAATTCGCGCGCAATTCTCGCAGTTTCGTCCTTACTGCCATCGTCCACAAGGATGACCAGGTCGATCATCTCGTGCGGCAGTTCCGCGTAAGTCATGTGCAATGTGGCCGCGGCATTGTAGGCAGGCATGACGACCACCACTTTGGGTTTTTCATTCATGATCTTGTCGAGGTTTGGCGACCACAATAAATTGGTAGGCGAAGAGCTTCTTCCAGATTCGAGCCAGCCAATACCATGCCGTTTCCAGGGCGCCAACAAGGGGCCCTGCGTTCGGACGTCCCAAAGCTAGGGCCACAGGCACGCTAGAGGGTTTGACGCTCTGTATCCGAAATCCGGCCTGAGAGAAAAGTCGGAGCCATCCGGCCCAGGTGTAAAAATGCAGATGAGTACGATCAAATAAGCCACGATCTTCGGCCGGGAATCGTCCCAAAAGGACATTCAGCCGGAAATATATGTTGCCACTGTTCGGTAATGAGGCAATCAGGACGCCGTCTGGGCTGAGTAAAGGCGTGATCTGACCAAGCAGCTGGAGCGGATCGCGCAAATGCTCGAGGATATCGAGACAAAGAACAAAATCGAATGTTTGGCCCAAAACGGGTAGACCGGAGTCGAGGTCGGCTTGCACAAACATCTCGTTTCCTGACGTGCGCTCAGGAACAATGCCAGGGCGGTCGACGCCGACAACGCGATAACCGCGAACGGCCAGAATCTCGCCTGCGTACCCCGCGGCGCATCCAACATCCAGAACCCAACGGCCTTCGCCCCGTTTGGGCAAAGCCTGAAGAGCCAGAGTATGGCTGCTATAGGGTCCCGATTTCAACGCATATGGTGACTTCTCCACTTATGAACCGTTGCTCGACGCGAGTTCCATTGCCGAGAGTAGTATGCCAAACCGCAATCTGCGTTTGCAAAGAATGCGCCCGGCCGCGTTACGCTCATGGAGTGATTCGCGGAACTTTTCTCGCCATCGGCAACCCCGCTCCAGATCGCGATACCGCGAAGGCCATGTCCGTTTGGATATGCAGCGGCTCGTTGTCGATCAGGTACCCAGTCGGGGCGGAAGTCGGCCTTTTGAGATCGGTAGAATGGACGAGGACTGTCAGAATGACTAGCGATCCATTTACGCTGAAGATCCGCCAACCGCGAGCTGAAAAACCAACCGGTAAGACCTCGATTGACAGAACAACCGCCAAGTATCTTGCCATGCTCGCGTTGACGACCGGTCTTTTCTTTTGGAAGACGCTTCTAACCAATCAATTTACCAGGATAATCGGTTCCGAAGCGGTTAACTACACCTATAGTTGGCTCCACTTCTGGATCAACTCCCTCTGGCACGGCCGAGTGCCGCTTTGGGATCCATACGCCTTCTGCGGCCGGCCGTTCGCGGGTGAAATGTTGCCGTCGGCCTATTATCCCTTGCATCTGCTTTTCTTGCTCGTACCCTTCAACCGGAATGGCCTTGTTTCTCCTCGGCTCTGTCACGAATACTTCGCCTTGACGCACCTGTTATGCGCCTATTTTACTTTTGCGTTGATTCGTGAGCTTCACCTCAGCCGGTTCGCCGCCTTTGCCGGTGCATGCTGCTTCTCGCTCAGCGTCATTCTCGTGGGTATGAATTGGCTCCCTTTCCTGGAGGCCGGAATCTGGCTCCCCGCAATTTTCCTTTTCCTGCTGCGCGCATTACGTGCAGAGCCAGCCAGAAATGCCATTCTCGAAGCCTCTCTCAGTGGCTTGTGCCTCGGATTATCGATTCTCACGGGTGGCCTGCACTTTTCTATTATGCAAGGCATCGTGGTTGTCACCGCCGTTATTTACTACGGCATAAGTACGCCGGCGCTGTCCGTGCGCTCTCGTTGGTTCCGGCCAGCCATCATCCTCGCCATCATTCTCGCCGTGGCCGCAGGTGCAGGAGCAGTCCAATTGCTCCCCAGTTATGAATACGGCCGGTTGACGATGCGTTTTATTGACGGCGGGGCATTTCCTGCGACACAGAAGATACCGTACCATCGTCTGCACCCGGGAATGTGGCCTCAGAGTATCGTCTCGCCTCTTCTCCCAGCAGGATTCGGCACAAAGATCGGGGGTGGCGAAATTTGGCCTATGTACATTGGAGTTCTGCCGTTCTTTCTAGCGATCACTGCAATATGGAAATGTTGGGGCAATCTTTGGGTGCGCTACCTGACGGGGCTGACGGTGATGGCGTTTCTGTACTCCCTGGGTGAATATTCTCCTGTCCATGGGGTGCTCTATGCTGTTGTGCCGTTCCTGTGGGTGGTGCGGGTAGCCAGCCGATTCGTATACCTGGCTTCGTTTGCGCTTGCGATCCTTGCTGCCTTCGGAATGGATCGCATTCTCGACCCTGCGAACCAGAGTGCGTCCTGGAATTCTAGTCGGCCGATCCTAAAGTGGGTTGCCATTGCTTGCGCCGCCGCGCTCTTCGTGTCCGGCATCTTCGGACAACTGAATCTTGATATTTGGACGTCATTCTCACTTCTATTGATTGCGGCTTCCTGTGGTTTCTTCGGTTACCTGACGACGCGTCCCGCCGGTCCTTGGGTCCGTTTTCTCGTGGCCGTGTTCATCGTCTTTGACCTGAATGCGTTTAACTGGGGCCAAGCAAACATCGACCAACCGAGCAAACCCCATGCCCAAATGGAGCAACTGATCAGTCTGCGGGGAGTCGCCGATTTTCTCAAGGCGCGGCGCGAATTGGGTCGCGTCCGGGTAGCAGTGTCCCCCGAGCCGAATATTGGCGATGCATACGAGGTACAGAGCGTATGGGGCGGCGGTGGTACGATGCTGACCGACTACTCGCGTTTGGTGCCCAATCACGAAGATCTTCTCAATGTGCGCCATTTTGTAAGGCCTGCCTCGATCGCCGATCCGCGGGTGCCAGAATATTCTGATCGAGGCTGGAACGTGTACGAGGATCCTAAGGCGTACCCGCGCGCGTGGGTGGTCCACGAGGTCGCCGTGGAACGATCCCACGATGCAGTTTTCCATCGCATCGATGATCCAGCCATCAACCTCCACAAAGTAGCGGTAATAGAAGCCCCGTTAGCCCAATCTCTCGGGCCGGCGTCAACAAAAGTCGAACCGGTGCGCTTCCGCTCGTACGAAGCCGATCGTATATTGCTGGACGTCACCGCTGAAAGCCCCGGGCTGCTAATACTCAGCGAGCTCTATTATCCAGGCTGGCGGGCTACCGTGAACGGCAGGCCAACCGAGATTCACAAAGTTAACGGCGCCCTGCGTGGGATCCTGGTTCCCCGAGGCGAGAGCCGAATCGCAGTCGAATATGCTCCCTTTAGCTTCTACGCCGGCGGAGCACTAAGCCTCCTGACCTTCACCGGAGTCCTGACTGCATTCGTAGTGAGCTTGCGGAAGAGATTCCGTGAAGGCTTGCGCCCTAATCTGCGCCAAGCACCCTGATCGCACATGGCTGAAGTTTACCGCCACCAACGCAAAGGGATGGATAGCCTTTCAACCGACTTACTGGAAGTGGAACCCTGGGCGTCTTCTCATTGAACCAGCAATGCGTCTACGTCGATGTAAGAGGCATTCGAGGCGGGGTTGTGTTGG
This sequence comes from Bryobacteraceae bacterium, assembly GCA_035577325.1. Lineage (GTDB taxonomy): Bacteria > Acidobacteriota > Terriglobia > Bryobacterales > Bryobacteraceae > QHXW01. The sequence continues at coordinate 15,406 of DATLVQ010000691.1, forward strand.
CCCGTAACCCGAATCTCGATGTTGTGAGGGCCCGGCTTCAGACCTTCAAACGTGGTTTTTGACTGCCACTCGATTTTTTGACTATACAGATCTACGATACCTCTCCGCTCTCCATCGATGAACACGGCAGCCAAGCCCCGATTGAAGGCCTTGGTATAAACATAAGTGACCCCCGTGCCTTCGAATGAGAATTTGATCGAGGCGCCTGGCTGCAGCGCATACGTTAGTGTGCCGTTTAACGCGTTCGCATACTCACCGCGCACCCAGTCTCCTGAATAAGCTATGCTCCAGTTGGTGTCGTCGCATTGCCGGCATTTCGTCAAGGAGTCAATCTCTGTCTCGCACTGACCGGTTTTGAACTCGCTGAAGAATATATCTTGTTGTATTACCATTTTCTTGACACACAAGGACTCTGCTGACGCCATGGAGATGATTTGCTTCGCGATCTTGGATTCCTGTTCCACCGAATCTTGCGCGACCGCCGGTCGCACGGCATAGGTCGTCAGCGATGGAAGGGCATCGGATCGTATGCATCTTGCGAAATCGCGGTACAAGGCCGGTTCGCTAAAATCCAGGTTCCATCGCATTTTGTCGCGTAATAGCATCATTCTGCTCTTACCGCGGCTTACGCTGTAAGTGTCCACGCCCGGGGCGGCTATGCCCCGGCTTACGAAGTGCCAGACCCAGTCGTGATAGTGAGTGAAGAAGTTGATCAGACTATATTGGTCTACATAGACGGCTGCGGGCGCCGGAAAGCTCTGACGAAAACGGTTCATCTGAGTGGTCCCAAGATCCGTTTGTATATTTGGATATCGCGCGAAGGCCAAGCTCCAGGTGATGGCGGTTCCCGCCACCGCAATGATGATTAAGGTAAGAGCGCGCTTTTGATCCCGGATCTGCGACACGACTCGATCAAGAAGAACTGAGCCGCACAGCACCATGAAGGGGAAAATGAAAAATTGCTGCCGGAGTGCGCCGCCGAATGGGTACTTGCCGCCTACGCCGCTTGCCATTATGCTCACCAGCGTCGCGAGGGTGACCATCACGGTGGCCATGGCCACTGCATCTTTCCGCTCATGCAGGTGCCGGACGAGGTATACCAGCCAACATGCGGCTGCGGCCAGAATCGCAAGAACGACACAGAACTCTCCCAAGGTTCGCATCGGTATTGGGGAGAAAAGGTTGAAAAGTTCGTAGCTGTTTCGGAGCAGAAAATCCATTAATGATTCTTGGCCGCCCGCTTGGAAGTAATGCGAGTGAAGATGTTCCGCAATTACGGCATGCGGCTGCGCATGCGTGAAAAACACATAGGCGAGGGCGGCGGCTACTAGGCCAAATGTGCCCAGATCAAGCGCCAAACGATTCCAAGGCCGGGGTTTCAACAGAAATACATAAAACAGCAGCGCAGCCAGACCGCACGCGAAGATGTAGAAAAACGCGCCGTAGTGCGAATAACCAGCCAAAATCGCATTCAACGCGAACAGCATCCGCGATCTGGCGGGAACTTTGGCATCCGTCTGCAGCAAGTCCAGGAAGTAGTAGAACGAGGCGAGGATGAAAAACACACTGAGCATGTACGAGCGCACTTCGCACGAAATGATAATGGAGGGTAATGCGATCCCGTAAGCGAGCGCCGCGAACGCGGGTGTGTAGCTTACCTTTGAAAGTTTTTTCGCGATCTGACCAATGACAAAAATGGCCGCGACTCCGGTCACCAGTGAGATGGCGCGGTACGCCAGACGTGTGTGGCCGAGCCGGATCGCCATCCTCAACAAGAGATAGAACAGAGGCGGGTGAAAATTCGAGTTATATTCCCAGCGAAACTGTTGCCAGTCGTCTTGAGTTGCAATGAAAATGTGCCAGTAGCCGTCGTATTCGATGTACTGTGTGGCTCCCAAATACAACCTGGGGATCGCGCCCAGCAACGCGATGCACAGCAATAGCGATGCGCCAGAAGCTGACTGCAAGTGCCTCAGGACAGGCCGTGCCCACGCAGCCACGTTAGGCCTCCGCGATTTCGGCATCGTTTGCTGCCGAACTTATGTCCTTTTGCAATCTCCAGCTTCTCCTTAACTGTGTCCAGCACCTAGGGGCATGCCTTCGTGTACCACACGCGTTCCGCAATGCCGATCAGAACCTCGAATTCCCTGGTCGCCAACTTATCCAAGACGTCTTTACCGTTGTTCATCCGCCATTTTGTTGATTATCTACCACGTTGGCGTGGAGCCGAGAATGGTATTGGCCGTCGGGTCAAAATAATCGAAGCGTCGAGAAGGCAGGCATGATGGCCGCTCGTTATAAGGGCAACAAGTTGGTTCGGCTGTTGAGGTACGTGACCATTATCAAGAACTGCTGCCGCAGAACGAATTTTTGTGCCGCCAGCCTCTTCCGATATGTCCATGCAAGATGGCAGCGCAGCTGTGGCTTTCGAACCCGCAGCCATCGACGAGGTCTCGGCGCAGGAATTCGCGCGCTAGTCTTTATCTTTGTGCGGACGATACCCGGGCCCTCGCAACACGCGTCCGGGACGTTCGTCGGTTATCTGGCCATCGAGCACAACTGGTATGCCATTTACAAAAACGTCCTTCACTCCTACCGCGTAATGCAGAGGGTCCTCATACGTGCCCCGGTCTCTAACTGTCGCGGGGTCAAATACGGCAATGTCGGCCATCATTCCCGGCCGCAGGATACCACGATCCATAATCCCCACCCGGCTGGCAGCCAGCGATGTCATCTTGCGCACGGCTTCTTCCAGACGCATGCCGTGCTCTTCGCGTACGTATTTGGCCAGCACGCGAGGGAATGTACCGAAGGCTCTCGGATGTGCTTTCGTCACGCTCAGCGCTCCATCTTCTGCTTGCGCGGCGGAATCGGAACCAAAAGTTACCAATGGATTTGAATTGGCAAGGCGCACGTCCGCTTCTTCCATGATGGAAATCACGACGGAACTGGCGCCGCGATCGGCGACGGCAATGTCCATCGCTGCATCCCTTGGATCCTTGCCCATCTGACGGCCGATCTCATCCAAGGTCATCCCTTCGTACTTGCTTAGCTCGG
>DATLVQ010000692.1:0-4081 GCA_035577325.1 Bryobacteraceae bacterium
GTGCTGGCGGGCGGAAAAATCGAGAAAGTCTTCTACTCCGTTTTCCCGCCGGATAAGCATGCCGAAGAGGTAATTGCGTGGCTCGGGCGGCAGCAGCCATCCAAGAAATAGCACTCTTCGTCAAAAATCCCGGGAACTCTGTCCCACTCTCCCGCGTATGAGCAGGGTAGCCTGCCATGTCCAGTCTGATGCAAGACGTTCGCCACACGCTCCGTGTTCTTCGCAACAGTCCGGGTTTCACTGCCGTTGCCGTATCGGCACTAGCGCTCGGCATTGGCGCGAATACCGCCATTTTTTCCGTGGTAAACGGACTGCTGCTCGAGCCACTGCCGTTTAAGACCGCCAGCCGGCTAGTTCGCGTCGGCAGGACTTTTCAAGATGGCAGAGTGGGTGGAGGTGCGTCCATTCCGAAATTCACGATATGGAAGAACGATAACCAGGTCTTCTCGGCGATCACCGCGTACGATTTTGCCGGTCCCGGCATCAACGTGGGTGGCGGCGAAACTCCCGAGCAGGTGAAAGGTATTCATGTTTCGTCGGCGTTCTTCGAAGTCTTCGGGGCGACGCCGTCCATGGGCCGGACGTTTACGGCCGAAGAAGACCGGCCGGGAGCGCCGAAGCTTGCGGTGATCAGTTACGGCCTATGGAAGCGCCGTTGGGGCGGCGATGCCAACATCATCGGACGGCCTATCACTTTGAACGCAGAGCCGTATACGCTGATCGGCGTGCTGGCCGAAAATTTCCATTCCTATCCGCCCGCCGATGTCTGGATTCCTTTGCAAGCCGATCCCGCCAGCACAAATCAGGGGCACTACTTGAACGTGGCAGCGATTCTCAAGCCTGGCGTGACGCTCGAAGCCGCCAAGGCCCAGCTCAAGGTGGTAGGCGAACATTTCCGGCGCCAGTATCCACGGTGGATGCAACCGGATGAGAACGTGTCGGCTATTCCGCTGAAGGATTCCATGGTGGGCGACACTCGTCCGGCGCTGCTGATCCTCACCGGCGCCGTGGGTTTCGTGCTGCTGATCGCATGCGCCAATGTAGCCAACCTGCTGCTGGCGCGGGCGGCGGCGCGCGCCAAAGAGATCGCCGTTCGTACGGCCATGGGGGCTGGCCGGTGGCGCATTGTTCGCCAGTTGCTGACGGAAAGCGTGATGCTCGCCTCGGTGGGAGGCGTGCTTGGCCTGGTGCTCGGCGTGTGGGGTCTGCGCGCGCTGCTTGCGGCGAGCCCCGTGGACTTGCCGCGCATCCAGGAGCTGACATCGGCCTCCGTGTGGGCGAGCATCGACCTCCGCATGCTGGCATTCACGGGTGGCGTCACGATGTTGACCGGCGTACTGTTCGGCTTGTTCCCGGCACTACACCTTTCACGATCCGACGTCAGCGCGACGCTGAAGGAAAGCGGCTCACGCTCGACGACAGGGCGCCATCATTATGCCCGCAGCGCGCTGGTGGTCAGCGAAATGGGTTTGGCGCTCGTGCTGCTGGTGGGGGCGGCGCTTCTGATCCGCACGTTCACTTCTTTGCACGCCGTTCGCGGCGGATTTGAGCCGCACAACCTGATCACGATGCAGACTTCGCTGGCCGGCGATAAGTACGCATCCACGGCGCAAGTTGAGTTGTTGTCGCGCCGGATGGTCGAGCGGCTCGAGGGCCTGCCGGGCGTGGATGCGGCCAGCTCGTCCATCTCGATTCCGATCGAAGGCGGCCCGGACCTGCCGTTCACCATCGAAGGCCGGCCTCCATCGGGCGACAGCCCTTACCACGGCGATGTACAGTGGCGCGAAGCCGATGCGGATTATTTCAAAGCGCTCAAAATGCCATTACTGCGCGGCCGCACATTCACGCTTCAAGATACTGCCAAGGCGCCGGCGGTGGTCATCATCAACGAGACTATGGCCAAGAAATATTGGCCGAAGCAGGACCCGATCGGGCAGCGCATCACCATCGGGAAGGGCCTCGGTCCGCAGTTTGACGATCCCACCCGGCAGATTGTGGGAATTGTCGGCGACGTCAGGGAAAACGGCCTCGACAGCCCGGCCCCAGACGTGTTCTACGTTCCTGTAGGCCAGGTTCCGGAAGGCTTGACGCAGCTGGCCAACGGCGTTTTGCCACGGAGCTGGCTGATTCGGACTTCGGTCGATCCGCGCACGCTGGTGCAGGCCTTCAAGAAAGAATTTCTGGCCATGGACAATCAACTGGCCATCGCCAAAGTGCGCACGATGGAGCAGGTGATCGTCGAGGCTACCGCGCGCCAGAGCTTCAACATGCTGCTGCTCACGATCTTCTCGTGCGTGGCGCTGCTGCTGGCGAGCATCGGCATCTATGGCGTGATGTCGTATGCGGTTGAGCAACGCACGCACGAGATCGGCATCCGCATGGCGCTTGGGGCGCGCACCGGCGATATGCTGCGCCTGGTTGTGGGCAACGGCATGAAGCTGGTGACGATCGGTCTGGTAGCCGGCTTGGCGGGGGCGTTCTGGCTGACGCGCTACATGTCGGCGTTGTTGTACGGCGTCAAGCCCACCGACCCGCTGACTTATCTCGCGGTGGCATCGGTACTGCTGGCGGTGGCTTTCCTCGCTACTTACATTCCCGCGCGCCGCGCCGCCCGGGTGGATCCGGTGATCGCGCTGCGGTATGAATAAGCAGCGGTGCCTACCGCATTTTCACGCGGCTGATCTGCCGTAACCCTGATCTTCATCGCCGCTGCGGCGCCAACAAATGTGTTAGGCGCGTCACGTTCTCGTGCTGCATGATCGTAATGCTCGGTCGTCGAAAATCATATAATGCGCAGGGACGGGTTTGCACGTCGGCGAGAGCGGAAAGGCCAATGTGGCAGCGGTTGCGACTCTTGACTTTCCTCCGACCGGCAGGTTATTGTATCGATTCAACTTGGCCACGCCCGAGGCCAGCTTGCATATGGGGAAAAACACTGGCGGCGAAGCCGGAACGGTGGAGCAGTTTCTGGATTCGACACTGGAAAGCGTGGACAGCGCTGAGAGCCTCGTGCTCGATGTAGCCCAAAAAGCTGGGTTCCCGGAAGACGATTTGCACAAAATCGGCATGGCGGTGCGCGAATCGATGGTGAACGCCGTGGTGCACGGCAACCAGTACAGCGCGCATAAGAAGGTTCACGTATCGGTGTCGAAGGGGTCCGACCGCTTGACCATCATCATCCAGGATCAGGGGAAGGGCTTCGATATGAATGGCGTGCCGGATCCGCTCTCGGAAGAGAATCTTCTGCGCCATTCCGGGCGAGGCATGTTTCTGATCCGCGCGTTCATGGATGAGATGCAGGTTCGCAAGCTCAGTCCCTCAGGTACCGAGGTCACTCTGACCAAGTATCTCGTCAGAAAATAGCGAAGAAGGTTCATTAGCGAGGAGGTTGTCGAAGTGAGCGTTAAGTTAAGTACGCGCCAGGTGGGAGATGTGAGCGTGGTGGATGTGGCGGGACGAATTACGCTGGGCGAAGGCTCAAGTGCGCTTCGCGATACGCTGCGCGACATGGTGAGCAAAGGCCAGAAGAAGATCCTGCTGAATCTCGGCGAGGTCTCCTACATTGACAGCTCGGGCATCGGCGAGCTGGTTTCAGGCTTCACCACGGTCACCAACCAGGGTGGCCAGTTGAAGCTCTTAGGGCTGACGAAGAGAGTCAAAGATCTGCTGCAGATTACCAAGCTGTATACCGTTTTCGACGTGCACGACAACGAAGCCAGCGCAGTCCGCGCCTTCGCGTAGAAAGATTGACGACGAGCCGCGGGTACCCAACTCGCGGCTCGCGTTCGATTTTGCTTCCTCGGTATTCGAGGGAAGATCAGCTCAGAAAACGAATTTCAACGCCAGCTGTAACAGCCGTGGCGGCCCAGCTTCGAGGATCTGGCCGAATTCGGGTGACGCGATGTCGTTTTGCGGCAGCGCGAAGTTGGCATGATTCGCCAGGTTGAAGCACTCGGCGCGAAACTGCAGGCGCTTGCTTTCTCCAATCGCAAAATTCTTGAATAGCGACAGATCGACGTTAGCGATGCCCGGCCCGCGCACCACGTTGCGTCCCTCGTTGCCGAACTGCCCGGCCTGCGTT
>DATLVQ010000693.1:0-13977 GCA_035577325.1 Bryobacteraceae bacterium
GACGCATGGCGCGCGCAAACCCCACCAACTCCTCAACCGTCTCGCCCTTCATGCGCAGCGCGGTGAGAAACGCCGCGATTTGCGGCGCCGAAACTTCGCCCGCGAGAATGCCTTGCATGGCCTCGCAAGCTTCCCCCGCGGCAAGGTTATGCCGTTCGGCAACTGCATGAAGATACGGCAGAAACGGCATGTTATAGTGAAGAATTAGTCTGGCTTTCCCGCCATACTAGCACAAGCACTCCATGAAAATTCATGAGTATCAGGCCAAGGCCATCCTGGCCAAGTACAGCGTCCCGGTTCCGCGCGGAGAGGTCGCGTTCTCAGCGGAAGAAGCGAAGGCGGCTGCCCGGAAGATCGGCGGGAGCGTAGTCGTGAAGGCGCAAATTCACGCCGGCGGACGCGGCAAGGGCGGCGGCGTCAAAGTCGCGCGCGATGCGGCTGAAGCGACTGAACTCGCCAAAAAGATACTGGGCATGACGCTCGTCACGCATCAAACCGGCCCCGAAGGCCGCTTGGTCAAGCGCCTGCTGATCGAAGAGACGCTTCCTATCGAGCGCGAGCTGTACCTCGGGATCGTGCTGGATCGCATACAAGGCAAGCCGGTCTTCATGGCATCGTCGGCGGGTGGTATGGAAATCGAAGAGGTCGCCGCGAAAACTCCGGAGCTGATTCTCAAAGAACCCTTCGATCCCGATGCCGGCATCGCGCCCTATCAAGCGCGCAAGCTCGCATTTGGAATCGGCATTCCCGCCGCGAGCATTAATGCCGCGGTAGCCGCCATGAGCGCGCTGGCCCGTGCCTACGTAGCCATCGATGCCTCGCTCGCCGAAATCAATCCATTCATCCTGACCAAGGATGGCAAAGTCTACGCACTCGACGCCAAGATTAACCTGGACGATAACGCGCTCTATCGCCACAAGGATCTGGTTGAGTTGCGCGATCTGAACGAAGAAGATCCGCTCGAAGTCGAAGCCTCCAGGTTCGGCCTCAACTACATTAAGCTCGATGGCACCGTGGGATGCATGGTGAACGGCGCTGGCCTCGCCATGGCCACCATGGACATCATCAAATACGCGGGCGGCAAGCCGGCCAACTTCCTCGACGTCGGCGGCGGCGCCAGCGCCGAGCAGGTCAAAAATGCTTTCCGCATCCTGCTCTCCGATCACAACGTGAAGGCGGTGTTGATCAACATTTTCGGCGGGATCCTGCGCTGCGACACGCTCGCCACCGGTGTCGTGGCCGCCGCGCGCGATCTCAACATCAAAGTTCCGATCGTGGTTCGCATGGAAGGCACGAATGTCGAGCTGGGCCGCAAGATTTTGGTCGAGTCCGGTTTCAATTTCACCGTCGCCCAAGATATGCGCGATGCCGCCGAGAAAGTCGTGAGGCTGGCCGCATGAGCATTCTGGTCGATCGGAATACGCGCCTGCTGGTCCAGGGCTTCACCGGCAAAGAAGGCACTTTCCACGCGCAGCAAGCCATCGCCTATGGCACGAATGTTGTCGGCGGCGTGACACCAGGCAAGGGCGGGACCAAGCACCTCGATTTGCCGGTTTTCGATACCGTCGCCAAAGCCGTGCAAGTTACGCGTGCCAACGCCTCGGTGATCTTCGTGCCGCCCCCGTTCGCCGCCGACGCCATTATGGAAGCGGCCGACGCAGGGCTGCCGCTGGTCGTGTGCATCACCGAAGGCATCCCCGCCGTGGACATGGTGCGCGCGTGGAATTTCTTGCACCTCAGGGCAACCCGGCTGATCGGGCCGAACTGCCCCGGTATCATCTCGCCCGGCAAATGCAAAATCGGCATCATGCCTGGTCCCATCCACAAAGAGGGACATGTAGGCGTGGTCTCGCGCTCCGGCACCCTCACCTACGAAGCTGTCGGCCAGCTCACCAAGCTCGGCATCGGACAATCGACGTGCATCGGCATCGGCGGCGACCCAATTATCGGCACGAATTTTGTTGATGCTCTCCGCCTTTTCAATGACGATCCCGATACGCACGCCATCATCATGATCGGCGAAATCGGCGGCAATGCCGAAGAGACCGCGGCGGCTTACGTTCGCGAGCAGGTGAAGAAACCGGTAGTCGGGTTCATCGCCGGCCAGACCGCGCCGCCCGGACGCCGCATGGGCCACGCCGGCGCCATTATTTCCGGCGGCTCGGGCGCGGCGTCGGACAAAATCAAAGCGCTGGAAGCCGCGGGCATCACCGTGTGCTCCTCACCCGCGGAAATGGGAGACAAGATCAAAAGCCGTTTATGACGCAGCGAACATTTTCCATCATCAAACCGGATGCCGTGGCCGATAGGCGCGCCGGTGACATTCTCGCGGTTCTCGAAAAAGCCGGATTCAAAATCCTGGCCATGCGGATGATGCAGCTCACGCTGCCGCAGGCCGAGGGCTTCTATGCCGTTCACCGCGCCCGGCCGTTCTTCCCCAGCCTGGTCAAGTTCATGACCGAGGGCCCGATCGTCGTGATGGCGCTCGAGCGCGAAGACGCCATAGCGAAATTACGCGAGGTCATGGGCGCGACCGACCCTGCCAAAGCCGCCCCCGGCACCATTCGCAAACTCTTCGCCAAGAGCATCGAGCGCAACTGCATTCACGGCTCCGACGCGCCCGAAACCGCCGAAGTCGAGCTGCGCTATTTCTTCAACACGCTCGATCTGCAAGGATAGCCGGGCCTGTTCACCCCGGTTTACGCTCCCGTTTGGGCGGCGGATCCTGATAACGTTCTCCGGGTTTCAAAGGCCACGAAGGCGCCGGTATTGCTTCACCATTCAGATACAGCGAAAACAGCTCGGTTCGCCCCTGGTCAAAATGCCAAACCGTTTCCAGATACGTAGGGGCGCACGAGCGGCCTCGTGCAAATTCACCTTCACCGTAAACCACAATGCTGATCGGGACGTCGGGACCATGCCTCAGATGGACCTGGAAACTCTGTAATGCTCCCAGCTTTTGACGCATCCGGTCGCATTTGCTCATCCACTCTTGCTGTGGCTCGCGAAGGCGAAAGAGCGGGTCAGCTTCCTGCCAGATCGACTGGCACGCACCTCTATTGAACGCGTCGCGCAGCCTGCTGACCCCGTCCAATGCCAGTGCTTCGCGCGACTTGCCTGCACCCTCCAGCACCGATGCTCGCTGCTTGGCGTTGTCGCCACATCCTGCCGCCAACACAGACAAGAACACCGCGGAGCAGAATCTCACCACTACTATAGAAATAGGCCGGCGCGCAGACATATTTCGGATTCGCCATCTCTTTAGACACCACTCGCCGCCTCACTGGACCCTACCCGCGCTGGACCTGTAGGGAGATTGGTTCGCATTACCGCGCCACACTGCCCGGTTTCAATCCTTCGTCCAGGTCGAACTTGGCCTACCGCCCCCGGCCTCCCGTGCTCCCTCGGCAGTGCTTGCCGAAGGAGCACAGCTTGGCCCGGCTCTCTTAACCGTCGCGCGCCACCGGCTATGGATCCAGGAACTTCAACCGCGTGTATGCCGTACAGGTTCCCCCCTTGGTATCGGTGACGGTCAACTGGAAGAGGTATTCGCCCCATTGGGGCATGTATATCAATGGGGTCGGAGTGTTGGCGCCGGTAATGGATGGCGTCGCCGGCCCGCTCAGGAAGGTAAATGCGTAGGTGAGCGGTAGCCCGAGCGGGCTGAAGGTGCGGGTTGCATTCAGCGTCCAGGTGTTGTGGTCAGTCACCTGGTCGGGGCCAGCATCGCATATGGGACCTGTCCCGGTCACCGCGACGACGGCTGTCGCCGTCGCCGATCCCTGCGCATTACTAGCCGTCAGCGTGTAAGTAGTCGTCGCAGTCGGCTTCACGGGCGCCGTTCCGGTCAGGGCCACATCACCGACAACGGTGATGTTAACCTTCGTGGCGTTCTCCACGTTCCATACCAGATTCGCCTGGCCGCCCTGCGCCACTTGCGTCGGCGTGGCTTCGAAGTTGATGATCCGCGGCACCTGCCCGTTACCCACAGTCACGATCGCGTTGCTGGTGAGCTGGGTGCCATCGCTTCCGGTCGCGGTAAGCGTGTAAGTAGTGGTCTGCTGTGGCGATACCTGCGTGCTCCCGTTCGGCGCCACGGTACCGACTCCCGAGATCGCCACCGTCTTTGCATTTTGCGTGGTCCACGACAGCGTCGACGTTCCGCCTGGAGCGATGTTCGTTGGCGATGCCGCAAATTGTATCTGAATGCCCGTGCCCTGGACGGTGACTGTGGCTGTTGCGTTCTGCTCGCTGCTCCCGCGCCTCGCCGTGAGTTTGTATGTAGTGGTCTGCGTGGGCGCGACGACGGAAGTGCCGCTGGCCGCAACGGCGCCGATTCCTGAGATCTGCACGGCATCCGCGTTCTGAACTTCCCAAATCAGGGTCGAACTCTGGCCCGCGTTTATGGTGTTCGGCTGGGCGACGAATTTGATGATCTGTATCGTGGTCTTGATCGTCGTCACGGTAACGCGCGCGCTGCTCTTTAACCCCCCAGGATCGGTAACGGTCAGCCGGAAAATATATGTTTGCCCCTGCGCCGCGGTGAATGTAGCTTTGGCCGCGCTGGCGCCCGAAAGGCTAACCATCGGCCCGAGAATCTGCTCCCATTGATACGCGAGCGGGTCCCCATCGGAGTCGTAAGAGCGCGATCCGTCCAACGCGATCTGACCCGGCTGCACGCCGATCTGGTCCGGCCCGGCATCCGCTACCGGAGCGCTGTTGCCCGCCCGGCGCGTGAGCAGCTCATACCGGACCCGCGGGATATCCATAGGCACCGGCTGCGTGGTTTCCAGGTACTGCCCCGGCCACATCCACTTTCCGAATTCCAATCCGATCACCACACGGCCGCTATTCTTGGTGGCCAGATAAGTCTCATTGAGCCCGGCCTCGGCCGTAAGGGCAAACTGTGCACTCAACGGGTGCACTAGCCGCAGCATTCCGCCAGGCCTGCCGCTTTGTCCCGGAGCGTGGCTCTCGAGATAGCCGAAATTCCCCTCAAGGTAGGTGTCCCCAAATAATCCAATCTGGCCACTGGCGCCAGCCTGGTTGACAATCTTCAAGTAGGTTTCCGTAAACGAGTTCGTGCCAAGCTGTGTCCGGTTTACCACCGCGTTGTCACGAAAGCCCTTCGTGCCAAACACTCCGATCCGCCCTCGGCCGAACAAATAATCCATGCCCAAAGCCGCTTGGCCCAGTAACCCGCCTGACTGGTATTGCCGGAAGTTGACGTACTTGAAGCTGGAAAACATTCCCATTTGCAGGCGATCCCAGCGGTTGACCAGACCGAGATCGAACTGGCCTTCCTGCCGGCCCGGATAGTACATATACTCGCCCTGCGCCTGAACGGCATGCGTTCCCAGCGCGTCGGGTGCTTGGCCGTTTCCAAAAGGAGAGAAGAATTGCCCGCGCCCCGAAAAAGTGAAGCTCCCGGTTTTGCCCGCTCCATATGTCGGCCCCAGATTCAGCCCGAGCAGTGAAAACTTCCGGTTGTTGGCAACACCCTTTTGAAACGCTTTCTCGGCCTCGTCCTCCCTGGGCGCGGCCTGAGTGACCGTCTCTTTCGACGGCATCCCGGCCACCTGCCTGCGGACATCGTCGAGGTCCCGATGCAGTTTGGCGTGCTCGGACTGCTCCATATCCTTCAATTGATTAAGCAGATCCGCAAGATTATCCAGCCGCTTCAGAATCTCGTCGCAGCAGCCAGGACCTTGTACGCTTGCCACGGCCGGCCGCGACTTATACTTCGAGGCGATCAAATCCTCGAGCGACATCTTCTTTCCGCTCGCATCCGTCACCATGATGACTACGCGGCGGTTGACCCACCGGTGCAGATCCGTGTTGTTTTCCAGCTCCGGATTCCGTTCCCCTTGCCCATTGGCCGTGATCTGGTCGGGTGAGGCGCCGTACTTCATCAGGAATTCCCTTACGACATTGGCGCGCGCCAGGGCCAGCCGTTCGTTGTAGGGCACGTTGCCGACATAATCGGTGTTGCCTGTGACCAACACGCGATAGCCGGGATTGGTGTGCAGAAAATCGGCCAGCCAGAGGAGCGTGGGAAAGCCATCGGTGAGAATGGAGGAGTTGAACTCGAAGTTGATTTCTTCCCAGTCGTCCTTCGTCGCCCGCGTATTCACCCATCCTTGCGGGACCGGCGAATTACTCGGCACTTTTGGAATCACCGTGTCTTTGGCATCTGTATTGCGTGGCCTGGCAGGCTTCTGCGTCTGTGCAGACAAATATGTGGGGATGAAACTGAGAACGATGATCGCTAAAAGTGAAGCTTTCCGCATGAGATCTCCTGTGCATTCGAAATGTGTACGGAGGCGCTACTGGCCTCGCGAGCCACCCGGGATGTCATCCCGCACAAATTGTAATCGTCGGATTCGGTCGAAGGTTTAGTAGGCGGGATCGAGCCATCCCGTAGACTCGTCTGGAGCGCGAAGACAACCGAGCTTAGCCGCGAGCCGTACGAGACATAATTTCGGGACAGACCCTCATGTGTAAGGCGCAACGAGAGTAGTGTCCAGGCGAGGGCGAGTTTCTCCATCAATTTCACTTATTCACGTAAAAGGAGAACCGGAGGCAGACCGCCGAAAGTGCCCCTAAGCGGGTGTGTAAACGGGTAGCCGCCTGATCCCGCGGTATCCGGTCACAAACGGTGCCGATTTCTTCTTTCCGATCCGCCATCACTTGATCAGCGGAGCGCGCTCTCACCGAACGCACTCGCCCTATCATTATGGTGGTCAATCAGCCCGAAAAACGCAGTGATCTTCCACTATCGCAATCATTTACACCAGAATGAGGAACGAACCCAATTCCCAAACTCGGACACTTCGGGAGCGCTGCTTACCTCGGCGCGGGATATCGCCACCAGGCCCTCTTTTTTCTGCCTCTGCGCCTCCACGGTGAAAACTCGGTTCCAAGCCCGCTTGTGCATCGATGCAATAATGAAACTGTAACTTGCCGGATGGGCAGCCGCCCCTGATTCAGGGGAGGAAAGTCCGGTCTCCACAGGGCAGCGTGCCGGCTAACGGCCGGGAGGGTTCGCTCAAAGCGGACTTTACGGATAGTGCCACAGAAAATATACCGCCCCATCTTGGGGTAAGGGTGAAATGGTGCGGTAAGAGCGCACCGCGGCCGGAGTAATCCGGCTGGCAGGGCAAACCCCACGCGGAGTAAGACCAAATAGGGGAGGAGGAGCGGCCCGCTCCGTTCGACTTCCGGGTAGGTCGCTGGAGCCAGTCAGCAATGGCTGGCCTAGAGGAATGGCTGCCGCCCGCAAGGGTACAGAAACCGGCTTATAATCCGGCAAGTTACTACTTTCGTTTGGCGTTGTGGCGACTATCGCGGCGTGCCGGCGCGCAGCGGCAGGATCAGCCAGACTCGCTGCGCCTTGTATTCCAGCTCGTACTCGTGGTCGCCGTCTTGCTTGTCGCTCACCGGAAAATACAGATAACCCGCCACCGGTTTATCGGTCGAGGTTTCGGGCAGGCATTTCGCTTCCAGTTCCACAGCCACCGGTTTCGGCGTTTCGCTCACCTCACCAACGGCCTTCGGAACGGAGGCGCTGATTGTGTCCCGCGTGCGGTTGACGCGCAGAACGAAGTCGCCGGGACGGACTTCTAGCGCGCGCGCTTTCGGAAACAATCCCACCTCGACAACCAAGTAGCGGCTGTCCACTTCAGACCCAAATTGCTTGCGGACTTTCTCAGCCGGCACCAGCTCCGCCGCAACAGCCAGTGATTGATTAAAGATCGCGACGGCGTACTGCGACCGGTCGACGCGCGGACGAACGCCGTTGGAATCGGCGCCAAAAAGGAGAGTGGGCAGCAGCAATAGAGATCTAAGGATCGTGCGCTTCATCATTTACGCTTGGACCGGAAACGATTGTAACACCGCGGTTGATTCGCCGCCGGGTTTTTCCACACTGTCAGGGCTTATATAGGATGACGTGGATACCTCGCCGATGGACGCGTTGGCCGAAATGGCAGCCACAATACAAGTTTGTAACCGTTCCCCTGGCTTTCATCCACAGCCCGGCTACATTACTGCGGCCGGCTCATGTTTTGGAAAAGCACGAGCGGTATTACCTGTCATACATTGTTGATGAGGAGATTGGATTCGTGAGAATTCGGCTTACATTCGTTTGCTTGCTCATCGCAGCCTGCACGAGCGCATCCGCCAGCGGCGATAACCCGCCTACACTCCCTATTGGAACGGCGGCCGCGGACTTCGCCCTGCGGGGCATCGACGGGAAAACTTACCACCTCGACGACTTCAGTGCCAGCAACGTTTTGGTGATTGTCTTTACCTGCAATCACTGTCCGACAGCGCAACTCTATGAAGGGCGCATCAAACAGCTCGCCGCGGATTTTCACGATCGCGGAGTTGCGGTCGTGGCGATTCAGCCCAATGACCCAAAATCCGTTCGTCTCGATGAAATGGGCTATACCGATCTGTCCGATTCATTCGAGGAAATGAAGACCCGTGCCGCATACCGGCATTTCAACTTCCCCTACCTCTACGATGGCGACACGCAAAGCACGGCGCGTAAATACGGACCCACCGCCACGCCGCACGTCTTCATATTCGATCGAGGCCGCAAGCTGCGCTATCAGGGACGTATCGATAGCAGCGCCCGTGAGGCATTGGCCAAAATGCACGACGCCCGCGGCGCGATCGAAGCCTTGCTGGCGCAGAAGCCGGTTCCCCATGAAAAAACGCCCACATTCGGCTGTTCGATCAAATGGGCGTCTAAAGAAGAGGGCCGGGCGGCGGAACAGGCGAACATCGAAAAGGAGCCGGTGAATGTCGAACTGGTGGATGCTCAAGGATTGAAGGCTCTGCGAAAAAACGCCGGCGGTAAACTCGAGCTGGTGGATTTCTGGGCGACCTGGTGCGGCCCATGCATTACGCAGTTCCCGGAATTCGAGACCATGTACCGGATGTACCGGCGTAGACCATTTGATTTGATCACCGTGAGCACCAATTTCCCGGACGAAAAGAAGGGGGTGATGGCCGCGCTCGAGCGGCAGCATGCCTCCAGCAGAAATCTCCTGTTCGGCACGACGGAGTCTTACGACCTGATGGCTGCCTTCGATCCGCAATGGAATGCTGGTGTGCCGTACACCGTCCTGATTCGTCCAGACGGGACGGTGGCATTTCGACACCAGGGGCCGATCGATCCGATCGAACTCCGGCGTCTGATCCTGGCCAATTTGCCGGATGACGACTACATCGGGATTCGCGCGCATTGGAGTCAGCAATGAGCTGCGTGCAGTACGACACTGCTCCATAATTGTGATGACATGCGTTCACTCCGCTCGGCCTCACTAGTCAGAATCGCGGCCCTATCGTTTCCGATCCTCACCGGCGTCGCGTGGGGCCAGCCCCTTCCACTCGAAGGCATCGCATGCGCCAGCTTTCGCGTCGGCGATCTGGAGCGCTCGCGCGGCTACTACACCGGGCGGCTAGGCTATCAGCAGGCGTTCGAACTGAAGAACCCCGGCGGCACCGCGAGCGCGTTCTTCAAAGTGAACGAAGACCAGTACATCGAACTGCAGCCTGGTCTGTCGCCCGCCGAAAATGTCCGCCTCACCCGCATCGCCTTCCAGACCACGGACATCGAATCGCTACGCCGCATGTTGTCGGCCCGGGGCCTGAATCCGCCCGCTGCGGCACAGACAAGCGACGGCAACCTGGCGTTCTCGCTTCACGATCCCCAAGGCCAGCGGCTCGACTTCGTCGAGTATCTGGATTCGTCGCTCGAAGCTAAAACGCGCGGGAAGTTTCTCGACTCACGCCGCATCTCCGATCACTTGCAGCACGTGGGTGTGGTCGTGCCGAAGGAAGGTGTCGACGCGGCCATGCATTTCTATCACGATCAGCTTGGCATGGCTGAGTTCTGGCGCTATTCGCCCGGCGGCGAGCTGCGTTTGATCAAGCTGCTCTCTCCCGGCAAGCGCCGCGACATCATCGAGCTCATGATTTACGGCAAGCCGCCGAGCCGCGCCGACTACGGCTCCATGCAGCACATCAATTTCGAAGTGGCCGACATCACGCTGCCGTACCGTGAATTGCTGGAAAGGGGAACAACCTTCGAACGCTGGATGAAGCCGGTGGTCAACGCGGAAAACATCTGGGCTGTCAACCTGCTCGATCCGGATGGCACGCGCACCGAAGTGCAGGATTTGAAAAAGGTGCCAAACTTGCGGCTGGGCGTGGTTGGGCTCGTTCATGGCCATGTGGGCGGCTTTCTGAACCGTTTCGGCCAGCGCTACGACGCGCGCATCGTGGGCATCGCCGAGTCCGATCAAAAGGTCGCGGAAGCGTATGTCGCGCGCTATAAACTGGATCCGAGGCTGGTATATTCCCGGTTGGAGGAGATGCTGGACCAGACTAAGCCGCAAGCGGTCGTCGTATTCACTAGCACTTTCGATCACGCCAAAGTCGTCGAGACCTGCGCGGCGCGCGGCATCCACGTGATGATGGAAAAGCCGCTGGGTACGAGCCTGGAGCAGGCGCGCGCCATCGAAACCGCGCAACAGAAGAGTGGCATCCATGTGCTGGTGAATTACGAAACCACATGGTATCCGAGCAACCTGGCCGCATGGTCGCTGTCGCGCGGCGAGAAGTCGATCGGTGAGATTCGCAAAATGGTGGCGCATGATGGCCATCGCGGCCCGAAAGAGATCGGCGTCGAACCGGAATTTTTCAACTGGCTCACCGATCCGGTACTCGACGGCGCGGGCGCTCTGTTCGATTTCGGCTGCTACGGAGCCGGCCTGATGACGTGGCTGATGGACGGCCGGAGGCCACTGTCGGTGACCGCGGTGACGCAACACATCAAACCGGACATTTATCCAAAAGTGGATGATGAGGCGACGATCATCGTGACCTATCCCCGCGCCCAAGGCATCATCCAGGCCTCCTGGAACTGGCCGTTCGACCGCAAGGATTTCGAAGTCTACGGCCAGACCGGCCTTGCCCGGACCATCGGCGCGGACCGTATCCGTGTGCGCCTGGAGGGCAAGGAGGAAGAGGAAATCGCCGCCCGTCCGCTCGATCCTCGCTATGACGACCCCCTGTCGTATTTCACTGCGATCGTGCGCGGCGAAGTGAAGCCCTCCGGCCCGTCATCGCTCGCCGTCAATGTCGTAGTGATGGAAATTCTGGACGCCGCCCGCCGCTCTGCCGCGTCAGGTGAGACGGTGCGGTTGAAGGATTCCGCACCGTAAGCGTGACGGCTCGATGCGAGCCGGCAAAACCAGGACAAGGGGTGGAATTTGCGCGTGCCCACGCAGAGAGAGCGCCGTGGATCAGGATATCGCGCGCGGACCTTAAAGCCTTGGTTTGTATGCTTTAGCACACTCCAACGATTGACATTGTGTGCCATTTAATGCCAATCTTTTCGCAAACTTTTCTTGTTGCTTTGCATACGGATGGAAGTAACTCTCAGATTACTCGGGATTTGTGGCAGGTTTTCATTGGTGGCCTCTAACGTGCTTTTATGAACGCATTGACATGGACGTCGGGCCTTTGAATTCCGGTGTTTCGGCAATGGCAAGCGCGGGGGGGATGGGCAGCGTGGTTAGAATTAGAGCGCGTATAGGGGATGGTCCGCACGCGATCCTTCCACGCCTAACGCGTGTGTCGGTATAGTATGCCGAACAATAACGGCGCTAGGTCACTTACCGGGTCTGAGATTGCTGTTATAGGCATGGCTGTCCGCGTTCCTGGCGCACGTAATCTGGCGGAGTTCTGGAAGAACTTACGAGGCGGAGTTGAGTCGGTAAAGTTCTTCACCGACGCCGAGCTGCTGGCGGCGGGAGAGTCGCCCGAGTTAATCCAGGATCCCTGCTACGTCAAGGCGCAGCCGGTTCTGGCGGACATCGACCTTTTCGACGCCGGCTTTTTCGGTCTTTCGCCACAGGACGCCGCCATCATGGACCCGCAGCATCGCATCATGCTGGAGGTGGGATGGGAGGCTCTGGAAAACTCGGGCCACGAGCCCGAATCGTTCCGCGGATCTGTGGGAGTTTTTGCCACTTGCGGCATTAACGCCTACATGATGCACCACCTGCTTCGGAACCAGCACATCATGAAGACGGCGGGCGAGTGGCTGGTGCGATATACCGGCAACGACATGAATTTGCTGGCCACGCGCCTTTCTTACGCAATGAACCTCAAGGGGCCGAGCATGAACGTACAGACGTCGTGCTCCTCCGCCCTGGTAGCAATCCACCTCGCCGCGCAGAGCCTGCGGAACGGCGAATGCGAACTTGCACTGGCCGGCGGGTGCACTATTAATTATCCGTACGACCGCGGGTACTACTACCGGCCGGGGGAAATCCTGTCACCGGATGGCCACTGCCGCCCGTTCGACGCGCGAGGAGCGGGAACGGTATTCGGCAGCGGCGCCGGAATGGTCGTGTTGCGGCGTCTTAGCGCCGCTTTGGCCGATGGCGACCGCATCGCCGCCGTCATCCTGGGCACGGCTGTCAATAACGACGGCGCAATGAAGGCCAGTTACCTGGCACCGAGCGCCGAGGGCCAGTCCCGGGCAATCACGCAAGCTCTGGCGGCGAGTGGCGTGGACCCGGAGACCATTTCGTTTGTCGAGGCGCACGGCACATCGACACATGTGGGGGATCCAATCGAGCTGGCCGGGCTCACCGAGGCTTACCGGGGCTATACCCACAAGAAAGGATTCTGCGCAATCGGTTCCGCCAAATCCAACATCGGCCATCTTGGCGAAGCCGCCGGAGTTGTTTCGTTCATCAAGACCGTGCTCTCTCTACAACACCGGCAGATTCCGCCCAGTCTTCATTTCGAGAACCCGAATCCACAATTCGATTTCGCGAGCAGCCCATTCTTTGTCAATGCCGAGCTGCGCGAATGGCAGGCGGGTGGAGCGCCGCGACGAGCTGGCGTGACTGCGCTGGGCGTGGGCGGGACAAACTGTCATGTCATCGTCGAAGAAGCGCCGGCCGGCACTCCTTTAAGTGGGACGCGCCCGTGGCAGTTGCTCACGCTTTCGGCGGCCACCCCGGCTGCACTCGATGCGGCCGCGGCGAACCTCGCCTCGCATTTGCATGACTGTCCGAATCTCGACCTCGCCGACACGGCGTTCACCTTGAGCCAGGGGCGCAAGGGATTCACATATCGTCGAACCGTCGTGTGCAGGGATCGCGAAGACGCCATCGCGGCCTTGGCAGGCGCGCGCGGGTCTGTGACATCGAAGCGCGAAACCGCAGAACCGTCCGTGGTCTTTCTGTTCCCAGGCCAGGGTTCTCAGTATCCCCACATGGGCCATGATCTCTACCGCCATGAGCGCATTTTCCAAGAGATCGTGGACGAATGCGCAATCATCTTGAAGCATGACCTGGGAATCGACCTTCGCGAGGCGCTGTATCGCGCGGATGATCCTGAATCGGCGCGGGACGCCCTGAATCAAACCGCCCTGGCTCAGCCGGCCTTGTTCGCGATCGAGTATGCGGTGGCCAGACTCTGGATGAGCTGGGGAGTTAAGCCTCAAGCCATGATCGGCCATAGCATTGGTGAGTACGTTTCAGCTTGCCTGGCCGGAGTGTTTTCGTTGCCCGACGCCCTGACTTTAGTTGCGGCTCGCGGACGGCTAATGCAGAAAATGCCGGCGGGCGCAATGGTTGCCGTGCCGTTGCCGGCGGCGGAGACGGAGCGCCTGATCAATGGCCGGGGCCTTTCGCTGGCCGCGGCGAATGCTCCGGCTCTCTCGGTTGTGGCCGGCCCCCTTGACGTGATCGCGATGTTCGAAATGGAACTGGTTAAGACGGGCATCGAGTCGCAGCGGCTACACACTTCTCATGCGTTCCACTCTTCCATGATGGATCCTGTTCTGGAGCCTTTCCAAGAACAGGTACGACGCGTAGCGCTCGGAACGCCGCGAATTCCTTATATTTCAAACGTCACGGGCGACTGGATTCGCGCTGAGGAGGC
>DATLVQ010000694.1:0-9039 GCA_035577325.1 Bryobacteraceae bacterium
CCTCTTCATCTGACTTAGCCGTCCGCGCCCACAAATTCACGTTGGCCGCCAGGTCCGCAATCTCCGCGCCCGAGTGGTTGACAACCACGAAACGCACCTGCGGCTTCTTGTTCGGTTCCTCGGTCAAACGCAGACCAACCACCTCGACGTACTTCTGCAAGGCGCTGGCCTTGGCAGTCGTGCCTGCAGATGACGGCGCCTTCGGCAATGTTGCCGGCGACCCGCCCGTAGTTGCCTCGTTCGACCCTGAAAAATATTTAATCCCAAAATATGCGCCCGCCCCAAGCCCGACAAACAGAATAGCGAACACGATGCTCATCAACCATGCCGGCAGCCTGACGCCCTTCGGCTCCGGCGGTAGCGCGCGTGGCCACCGGTCGGCGGGCTGTGCAGCGGCCGGTGGCGGCGCGGTCATCACACTGGCCGCCTGACCTTGTTGCGGCTGGCCCGGCTGCGCAGCCGCGGGCGCCGCCGTCTTGCCTGTGCAATCGGGACATTCGTTGTAAGCCGGGGGAACTTCGCGACCGCACTGCGGGCAAATCCAGGTGAACATGTTCTTTCTAATTTACCGCTAAGAGCGCCCGCCCTGCTTCCGCTTCAAAATTGCCCCGGGCCGCGCGCCCGTATGACGTCCGCGATCCAGCACGAGAGTGCCGTTGACCATAACAAACTCGATGCCGGTCGCGTACTGGTGCGGTTTCTCGAACGTGGCATTGTCGATCACACGCGCGGCATCGAAAATCGTGATATCGGCCATCATGCCGGGCCGCAGAATGCCGCGGTCGAAGATGCCGATCTTCGCCGCATTGGCCGAAGTCATCTTGCGGATGGCCTCTTCGAGAGTGAGTACTTTGTCCTCGCGGACATAGCGCCCCAGTATCCGCGGAAACGTCCCGTAATAGCGCGGATGCGGGTGTCCCGCCGCCAGCGGGCCGTCAATAGCTACCGCTGTGCCATCCGAACCGATGGAAACAAAAGGCTGCCGTAGCGCGTAACGCATGTCTTCTTCCGAGTGGTGAAAATAGACCGTGGGCACCGACCCGCCATTGGCTTCGAGCAACTCGAACAGCACATCGAGCGGCGGCTTGCCCACCGCGTCGATCACCTGGTTCATTCGCATGCCCTCAAATTTCTTGTACGCCGGATTGGTCAGCGAAACCAACAACATGCCGTCCCAGCCGCCGGTGGCCGTGTAGTGGTCATACCAGTTCGAGCCTGGAATGCCGTGTAAAATTTCGGTTGTCAGGCGCGTTCGCAGTGCGGGATCTTTCAGCCGCCGGATCATGGCTTCCGTGCCGCCTTCGTGCGCCCACGGCGGGACGATGCTGGCGAGATCGTTTTGCCCGGCGCGATATGGATATACGTTGGCCTGCACCTCCTGGCCTCGCTCGCGGGCGCGCGCGATGGTCGCGGCCAGCTCCGGCATCTGGCCCCACATGGTGTGCTCGGCGATCTTGAGGTGAATAATATCCACCGGCACATGCGCGCGCCGGCCGATTTCAATGGCTTCGGCGACCGATTCGAAAACCCCCCGGCCTTCCGTGCGCATGTGCGTCGAATAGCTGCCACCAAAGGGCGCCGCGGCCTCGCACATGGCGACCAGCGTATCGGTGTCGATCCACGACCCTGGCGGCCCGCTGAGCGAGCTGCTCACGCCCAGCGCGCCTTGCTGCATCGCCTCGCGCACCAGCGCACGCATCTGGTCGAGCTCGGCCGCGGTCGGCGGTCCCGCCTGCTCGCCACGCACATAAGTCCAGATCTGGCTCGACCCGACGTAAGTGCCCACATTGGTCGATATGCCCTGGCGCAGCAGGCGCGCGAAGTACCCGTTGAAGTCGGTCCAGTCGGCCGGCGCATCGTGGAGCAGCACGCGCTTCGCGCTCGGCTGCTGCTTGCCGCCGATCGGCGCCGCCGACTCGCCCTCGCCCAGAATCATCGACGTAACACCCTGGCGGATCATGCTTTGCGCGTTGCCGTCGGCCACCAGCGTGTAATCGGAATGGTTGTGCATATCGATGAAGCCCGGCGCGACCGTGAGCCCTGTCGCGTCGATCGTATGCTTGGCTTTTGCACCCGCCAGATGCCCCATCGCCAAGATTTGGTTGCCGGTAACGCCGACGTCGCCAAGAAAAGACGGGTTGCCCGTCCCATCGACGATGCGCCCGCCGCGAATCAGAAGATCGAAATCCTGTGGCGCCGCAAGAGGCGCTAGTAGCAGGCAATACAAAGCCGGAAGAGCACGCATGACTGAGAACGCCAGTGTACAACACGCGGGCCCACTTACATCACCAAGCAAAGCATCCCGAAACCCTCATCGGCATCTCCGCGTGTGCTACAAGCGATATTGTGGCGCTTGAATTCTTCCGCAGGGCAGCGGGCCGGCCAGTGCGTCTGGGCATCCTGCCCGCCGCGTTCAATCCGCCCACGCGCGCACACCTGGCGCTGGCCCGATCGGCGCTCGCAACAGTTGATGAAGTCCTCTTCGCGCTCCCGCGCGCCTTCCCGCACAAGCCGTACGAAGATGCCACATTCGACCAGCGCGTCCAGATGCTTATGGCCGCCACCGGCGGTGAACCGCGTTATTCCATTGGCGCGAGCGACCGGGGCCTGTTTGTCGAAATTGCCGGCGAATGCCGCGAAGCGTACACAGACAACGCACGGCTGCTCTTCATCTGCGGCCGCGATGCCGCCGAGCGCATCGTGGCCTGGGACTACGGCGAGCCGGACGCCTTCCGGCGCATGCTCGATAAATTCGAGTTACTGGTTGCCGCCCGGCATGGCGAGTACGAGCCGCCCGCTGAGATCCGTAATCGCGTCCATCCGCTCGATGTTCAGGCGGAAATTAGCGAAATCTCCGCCACAGAAGTACGCGACCGCCTGCGCCGCGGCGCCCCCTGGGAGCACCTTGTGCCCAGTGAGATCGTGGCGCTGGTCCGCGAGATCTATCGGATTTAGGTAACGCAGAGCCATGCCGCGCTTTCGGAGACCCGGGGGCTGGTGTCATCGGTCGCTATGTTATTTAAAATCAGCGTCCTATCTTGGAATCCATCTTCTTCTTCTTCAAAATTGGCTTCGTTCCTACATCCGGCCTGGCGTCCGAAACGAAACCATCGCGATTAGGCATTTTGATCAGCGGCAGCGTTTTGGCATCCATAACGTCGTTCTCCCCGATGATCCCGTTCATCTGAAGAATCCAGGCCGTCAGCGCATATACCTGGCTGTGAGTGAGGGTTCCAGGGTGGTCCAGGGGCATCGCGCGGTTCACGTAATCCCAAATCGTGGTCGCGTACGGCCAGTAACTTCCTGCCGTTTTAATGGGTTTGGTAGTCTGCAGGCTCCCGCGGCCCCCGACCAGTTTCGCCTGCTTGGGTTCGTCTCCGCCTTCGCCCTTCGGGCCGTGACAGCGCGCGCACCTTCGCGAATAAACCTCGCGGCCCTCCACCGCCGTTCCGCGGCCTTCCGGCAGACCTGTGCCATCGGGGGCAGGCGTGATATCCATGGCGCGAACTTCTTCCGGCTTGGGCGTGCGGCCCAGACCGTACTTCGGTGACTGGGCAAAAAGCCCAACGCACAAAATGAACGGCAAGGCAAACTTAAGCCGGCACATCGGTCACGCTCCCATCGGCCATGACTTTCCATGGACGGATGCCGTTATTGTGATATTCGTAATTCGGTCCGCGCACCGCGACCAGCGCTTCGCGCGTGGGCTGCACGTAGCCGGATTCGTCGGTCGCGCGCGATTGCACAGTCATTTCCTTCCCATCCCAGCGCCACGGCAAGCGAAACCGTGTGACGGCCGCCGGAAGGCGTGGCTCGCTGAGCGCCGCGTCTTGCCATGTCGCGCCGCCGTCGAGTGAAACTTCGACGCGCTCGATGCGGCCGCGTCCCGACCAAGCGAGCCCGGTTAGCTCGTACCACCCCGCTCCGGGCAGTTTCTGCCCGCCGGATGGAAACGTAACCACGGATTTCGCCTCCATAACAAACGTGAATTGCCGCGCCGTGCCATCGGGCATGGAGTCGGTGTATTTCGAAGTTTCGTCGCGCGTCATATATGGCTGGTCGACAAGTTTGAGGCGGCGCAGCCACTTGACATTGCTGTTGCCTTCCCAGCCAGGAATCACCAGCCGCAGCGGGTAACCCTGTTCGGGCCGCAGGGCTTCGCCGTTCTGTCCATACGCCACGATGATGTCGTCCATGGCTTGCTCGAGCGGAATGCTGCGCTGCATCTTGCAGGCGTCGGCGCCCTCGGCGAGAATCCATTTCGCGGCGGGTTGCACGCCGGCTTCAGAGAGCAGTATCGACAAGCGCACGCCGCTCCACTCGCTGCAACTCAACAAGCCGTGGCTCACCTGCACCGTGGGAGCATCGCGCGGACCGTAGCTCAGATGGGTATTCCCCGCGCACTCGATAAAACAGATGCGTGAAACCGACGGGAACCGCCGCAGCTCGGCCATCGTGAAGATCAGTGGCCGGTTAACCATGCCGTGAATCAGCAGCCGGTGCTCTAAAGGATCAATCGCAGGCACGCCCGAGTGATGGCGTTCATAGTGCAGCGCAGACGGCGTGATGGTGCCGACAACCTCGGCGAGCGGCGTATAACTCGAGCCAACTTCCAGAATCTTCGTGGTGGGAAGAGCGCGCGCGGATTTCTCGAATGCCGAGCGCTCGCCGTAAGCGCTCAACGGTTTTCCAATCCTACGCGGCCCTTCTTCCTCCGGCGTCTCCGAGCGTTTGCAGCCTGTGAAAACAGCGCTCAAAGCGCCCGTCGCTTCCAGGAACCGCCTGCGCGTCGATTTTCCTGCCATGGATATCCTCTCGTTCGATGTTACTGCAATGGCGCTTTGCGAAACGTCGCGCGTTTGTTATCGTGATTCCCTATGCGTGCTCTGAGATGGCTCCTGCCGGCGGCAATCGTCACCGCCATGTGCTCCGCCCAGACGATCGGCAATCACAAAGCCGTTTACGACGCGCGCGGCACGCTGCTGCCCTGGACTTCCTGGCAGGATGCGTTGGATCGCGAGATGAAGTGGTACCTGAACAGCCCCATCGAGAACGGCTATCCGGGCTTCGTCTGGATGACCTTCATGGACGGCGACTACAAACCTATACAGCGGCAGCCGGATTTCATCCCTGCCACGCAGCTCGGCATGGGTATCATTTCCTATCTGAAATATTACGGCTACATCAGGAAGGAGAATCCGAAGGTTCTCGAATTCGCGCGTTATATGGGCGACTATCTGGTGAAGGAAGCGCTCACGCCCGATACCGGCAAGTACCCGCAGTTCGTGCGCTCCACCGGCTGGCGCGCAAAATTTCCGCAGCCGCCGGATTGTGGATCGCAAGGCGACCGACCTTTCGAGATTGAACCCGACAAAGGCGGCATCGCCGGATATGCGCTGTTTAGCCTTTACGAGGAGACGAAAGACGAGAAGTACTTGCGATCGGCCCTGCACCACGCGCGGGTCTTGATGGCCAACATGGGGCCTGCCGACGACAGTCACTCTCCCTGGCCGTTTCGCGCTGACTATCGCACCGGTGAGGCGCGGGGCGCGGTGTCCGGCAATATGACGTTTATTCTCCGGCTTTGGGACAAGCTGATCGAAGCCGGCCATAACGAGTTCACCGCGCCACGCGACCATTTGTGGGACTGGATCGCCGACAAACAGATCGCCAGTCTCGCGAAAGACGGCGCACTCTGGGCGCAATTTTTCGAGGACCACCAGGAGCCCGACGACCGGACCGCCTGGGCGCCACTGAGCCTGGCGCGCTATCTGATCGAGAAGAAGCAGGCGCTGGACGACGACTGGCGGCCGCACGCCAAGGCGCTCATCGATTTCGTGATCCGTCACTTTACCGTGGTGCGCAATGGCGTGCTGATCTGCGGCGAGCAGGACTTCGACAAGGAGCCGTGGGGCGGCATCGTATCCAGTTTTGGAGCGGTACTGGCAATGTATTCGGCGGCCACCGGCTCGCCCGAATACAAGGGGCTGGCCTGGCAGAATCTGAACTACGCGCTCTACGCGATCAACGACGACGGCTGCCCGCGCGAAAATGCGCTGCGGCCCGGTCGAGGGGGCTGGCAGGAAGACGCGCACACCGACAAGATCCACAACTACATGGATGCGATTGCGGCGTTTCCGGAGTGGGCGAAGTAGGGTTCAGCGCGGCTCGCCGGCAGAGATGGCGCGGTGCTCGAGTTCCATGAACGGCACCGCCGCTTGCATGAGCTGCGTTTCAATGCCGATCGAGTGTGCCGTCGCCGGATTACTCACCACCAGCTCGAGCAGCTTGAAGATCGCATGATCGGGAACATCCTCGGCTTCTTTGAAGAAAGCCATTTGATTCGTGGTGGCGTTGTAATCCACGCTGATCAGATCGCCGCCGCGCACCTGGCCGCTGGCGATGAGGTTCGACAACGGATCGACGAGCTCACGATCGAGGGCGCGCTTCAGATGGCGCGCGCCGTACTTCAGGTCGGTTCCCTCGCGCAGCAGGAACTCCTTAGCCGCGGGCGCCAGTGCGAAAAAGAAGGGCGTCGGCGTGGAGGAGCTGAAAATTCGCTGCTGCAGCAGGTTCAGCTCCAAGGTCAGGATCTTGCGCAATTCCGTTTCCGCCAGCGGCTTGAAGACCAGCACTTTGTCCAGGCGGTTCATGAATTCCGGCGTGAAGCGCCGCCGCGCTGCCTCGACTCCGGCACGCGAGATCTTCTCTGCTGTGCCGGCGTCCAGTTGGCCCGTCTGTTGATCAAGGCGCCCCGCGCCGAAACCCAGGGTGGGCCGCAGGATTGTATTCATCTCCGCGGCTCCCAGGTTGCTGGTCATGAAAATCATGGTTTGCGAGAAATCCACGCGGCGGGTATCGCCGAGCGTTAGCGTGGCCTTATCGAGGACGCCCAACAGCAAATTCCACAGCGCGTCGCTGGCTTTCTCGATCTCATCGAACAGCAGGAAGCTCAGCTTCACCTTTTCCGTGTGGTACTGGGTCAGCACTTCCTGGCTGAGCACCGGGTGCGTCTCGCGATGACCGAGATATCCGGGAGGCGAACCGACTAGCTTGGCGATCTCGTGGCTGTGCTGGAATTCCGCGCAGTCGATTTTGACCATGGCGCGCGCATCGCCCACAAGGCTTTCGGCCATGGATTCCACCAGCCGCGTTTTCCCCGTGCCGGTTGGGCCCAAGAGTAAAAAACTGCCAATAGGGCGCGACGGGCTGTTCATCCCGGCGAGAAATGTTTGATAGACGTTGACGATTTGCTGGATGGTGTGGTCCTGGCCGATGATGCGCTTGTGAAGATCGACGCGCAGCTTTTCAGCATCTTCACCGGTTTGGTGGATATCCAGTAGTTTTCTCAACCGCGCCACACTTTTCTGCCTGCGAGCGGAAGACACCTGCACTCGCCCGATCATAAACCCGCGGGAAATGCAGGGGAATGTTGAAAAAGGTTAATACCGGGATGGGCCCGATGGTTAGGTCAAATTTGCTCGAGCGCCTGCGGATTTTCCACAGTTGAGAGGTCCCCGAGCTCTTCCCCGAGGTATTTTTGCCGGAGCAATCGACGAACAATCTTGCCGCTTTGCGTTTTCGGAAGCTCGCGCACGCAGCGTACGGCTTGCGGCTTGAAGGTCGGGCCGAGGCAGTCGACCAGGTGCCGGGAAAGCTCCTGCTCCAGTGGAGCCGTGACCGCGATGGCGGATTTCAGTACGACGAAGGCGACGATGCACTCGCCCTTCAGCGGGTCGGGCACGCCGATGACGGCGGCTTCGGAAACCGACGGATGCTCGGTGAGGGCATCTTCCACTTCCGCCGGACCTACCTTTCGCCCGGCCACGTTCATCGACTCATCGGCGCGCCCATGCAAGAACCAGCAGCCGTCTTCATCCACGCTGGCCCAATCGCCGTGATTCCACCAGCCCGGCCATCGCGACCAGTAGGTTTCGAGGTAGCGACCTGAGTCGCCCCAGATGCCGCGGGTCATGGAAGGCGCGGGCCGGGTGCAGACCAGGTAGCCCTTCTTGCCGCGCACCGGGCGGCCAGCCTCATCGACCACTTCCGTCGCCATTCCGGGCGCAGGACCGCCGAGCGTGCAGGGTTTGAGTGGCTGGATCGGCAACGGCAGCAGGAAGCAGCCTACAATTTCGGTGCCGCCTGAAATATTGATCACCGGGCAGCGGCCATGGCCGACTTTTTCGAAGAACCATATGTACGACGTATCGTCCCACGGCTCGCCGGTCGAGCCCAGCAAGCGCAGCGAACACATCTCCTGCTTTGGAACACTGCTGCGCATGAGCATACGAATCGCAGTCGGCGAGATACCAAACGTCGTGATGCCGTGGCGTTCCACCATCTGCCACAGCCGGTCGGGACCGGGATAATCGGGCGCGCCATCATACACGAAGATGGTTCCGCCGAAGTTGTGGTTGCCAATGATCGTCCACGGCCCCATCATCCAGCCGATGTCGGAGAGCCACCAGAAGCGGTCTCCGGGCTTGTGATCGAAGGCCAGAAGAATTTCCTTACTCATTTGCGCAAGGCAGCCGGCGTGGGTGTGCACGGTGCCCTTGGGCTTACCGGTGGTTCCGGAAGTGTAAAGGATGAAGGCGCGGTCTTCGGAATCGAGCGAGAGGGAGGCTCGCGGACTTGGATCACCGAGCAGCGCGGGCCACCACACGTCGCGGTCCTTGCGCCAAGGAATCTCAGCGTTCTTGTATTGATAGACGATCACCTTTTCCACGATGTTGGAGTTCTCAAGCGCCTGATCAACTTTCTCCTTGAGCGGGAGGAGTTTGCCGCGGCGCTGGCCGTGGTCCGCCGTGAAAACCACGCGGGCACCGGAATCCCGGAGCCGCGTGGCGATGGCTCCTGCTCCGAAGCCGGCGAAGATCGGCACGACAATCAGGCCGAGCTTGAAGCACGCGTATAGGATCGTGATGACTTCGGGGATCATGGGCATGACGAGCGCCACGCGGTCGCCCTTTATCAAGCCGATGGCGGCCAAGCCGTTAGCGAGCCGGTTCACTTCCATCGACAGCTCGGCGAAGG
>DATLVQ010000695.1:0-10780 GCA_035577325.1 Bryobacteraceae bacterium
CCGCGTTGCAGGCATCCACAACCACGCGTTTGTGCCAGTGATCCGGCACCGCCGCCACAATACAATCGATATCCTTGCGGTCGAGTAGTTCCCGATAGTGGCGCGAAGCCGGCAGGTCTGCATTGCCGGTGATCTCCCGCGCCAGCGCATGGCGCCCGTCATAGAGGTCTGCCGCTCCCACGCACTCGACCCCGGGCAGCGTGATGGATGTGCCCAGGAGTCCCGAGCCTTGCATGCCGATGCCGATCATGCCGAACCGAACGCGCTCGCTGGCCGCCACAGGTTTAGAGGTTTGCGCCATTGCCGCAGGCTCGAGCAGAATGCTCTTGCTCGCGCTCAGCGCTCCGGCCGCGACGGCGCCGGTCTGCAGAAATCTCCTGCGCGGAAGATTACGATTCACGGAATTCTCCTTTGATAGAAGTGGAACAGCTCGGAGGATCGGGCCTCATCGTGGCAGGTGACCCGAGGCGTGCCGCACCTGCTTGAGATTGTACGCTTTTTCAACCGAGCGGAAGGCGACCAAGGGGAATTCCAGAAATTATAGCCTCTCTAATTCACGGCCGTTGCCGCACGGGGATCCGGGTCCTGGCTTCGCACCAGCGACTGGCGTGTCAGGAAATCACCACGAATGCACGGTCCTGTCCGAGCTCCTAGCCGTGGAGAAGAGCGCCGACGGGTCCGGAACACCGGAGCTGTCAGAAACGTTCGCGTCCGAAGGGCTGGCGACTGTCTGGAATCTAAACGTCACAGTCAGCAACGGTTGTGCCACGGCTGCCCATGCGAAAGCAGTATGCCGGATACTAATGTGATGAAGCTAATAGCGTCGCCTCACATAATATGCGTTAGTTCGCGCGTAATCGGCTAGGATACCGGGCGGTGAGCGGCCACCCGAAGGAGTTCAAATACATGGAGGTCAAACGAAGCGGTTCACGGCCTTCCGGCAAAGGACCGGCAGAGTATTTCACCGGCATGGTGCGGATTGACCCGCTGTTCAACTCGCCCTCCCCGGGGCGTGTGGTGGGCGCCAGTGTCACCTTCGAGCCAGGCGCCCGGACGGCGTGGCACACCCATCCGCTGGGTCAAAACCTGATTGTGACAGGAGGGCACGGCTGGGCCCAGCGTGAAGGCGGGCCAAAAGAGGAAATCCGGCCGGGTGATGTGGTCTGGTTCCCGCCCGGCGAGAAGCATTGGCACGGGGCCACGGCCACCACGGCCATGACGCATATCGCCATTCAGGAACATTTTGAAGGCAAGACGGCCGACTGGATGGAACAGGTCAGCGACGAACAATATGAGGCCTGATCACACGCGCCTCAAAATCATCTGCTATCGCATTCTGGCGCCGCAAAAACCATACCCCACCACTTAAACTCTCTCAGCCGCCCTCGCGCCGTCCGATGCCCGATCAGTCACGGCAAACAGCCCTGTGACTGTTTATTGGTTCCAAGAATACCTGACACCGGTTAGCCAAAGTCCCCAGGCAATCTCAGACGCATGGCCATGTGCCACGAAAAAGGCTTAGTGCCAGTTGAGGCTCTCTCTTCCACCGAGCTCAGGCAAGGTCGTAGCGATCAAGATTCATCACCTTGTTCCACGCAGCCACGAAGTCCTTCACAAATGCCCCCTTCGAGTCGTCACACGCATAGACTTCCGCGAGGGCACGGAGCTGGGAATTGGAACCGAAGATGAGATCAACGACAGTTCCCGTCCACTTGACTTCGCCCGTCGCCCGATCGCGCCCCTCGAACACGCCTTCAGACGTGGCGTTCTTCTGCCACTTCGTGTTCATGTTGAGCAAGTTGACGAAGAAATCATTCGTCAACGTCTCGGGCCGCCTGGTGAAAACACCGTGTTTGGACTGCCCGAAGTTACCATTCAGGGCGCGCATGCCGCCAACGAGAACCGTCATCTCGGGGGCGGTCAGCGTCAGCAGCTGCGCCCGATCCACCAGCAGCTCAGCCGCCGATCCCTCGTGTCCCTTCCGGAGATAGTTGCGGAACCCGTCTGCGGCTGGTTCCAATACGGCGAACGAATGTACATCGGTCTGCTCCTGCGATGCGTCGGTGCGACCCGGCGAGAAGGGAACCTTCACATCGTGGCCTCCCTTCTTTGCTGCTGCCTCGACGGCTGCGCAACCGCCCAGAACGATCAGGTCAGCGAGCGAGACCCTCTTCCCACCGGACGGCGCGCGGTTGAAATCCTTCTGAATCGCCTCCAGCGCTCGAAGAACCTTCGCCAGCTCGGCCGGCTGGTTGACTTCCCAATCCTTTTGCGGCGCGAGGCGAATGCGCGCACCGTTAGCCCCGCCGCGCTTGTCACTGCCGCGGAATGATGCAGCCGACGCCCAGGCCGTCGTGACCAGTTGGGAGATGGAAAGTCCGGATGCGAGGATCTTGGCCTTCAGAGCAGCAATATCCTGCTCGCCGATCAACTCATGATCCACAGCAGGAACTGGGTCCTGCCATAGGAACGGCTCGGCGGGAACGAGAGGGCCGAGGTACCGCGAAACAGGCCCCATGTCGCGATGCGTCAGCTTGAACCAGGCCTTGGCGAACGCATCTGCGAATGCCTGCGGGTTCTCGTGGAAGCGCTTCGCAATCTTCGCGTAGCTCGGGTCTACCTTCAGTGCGAGGTCAGTCGTGAACATCATCGGGGCGTGCTTCTTCGACGGATCGTGGGCATCGGGCACGGTGCGCGCCGCAGATGCATCCTTGGGAGTCCATTGATGAGCGCCGGCGGGACTCTTCGTGAGTACCCACTCATAGCCGAACAGGTTGTCGAAGTAGTTGTTGTCCCACTTCACCGGGTTAGTGGTCCATGCGCCCTCCAACCCGCTGGTTATCGCGTGGGCGCCGTTGCCGCTGCCAAAGGTGTTTTTCCAGCCGAAGCCTTGCTCTTCGATGCCGGCGGCCTCGGGTTCGGGACCGACATACTTGCTCTCATCGGCAGCGCCATGGGCTTTGCCGAACGTGTGTCCGCCGGCGATGAGGGCAACCGTCTCCTCGTCATTCATCGCCATTCGACCGAACGTCTCTCGGATATCCCTGGCCGCGGCGAGCGGATCCGGTTTGCCGTTGGGCCCTTGCGGATTTACGTAGATCAAACCCATCTGAACGGCGCCGAAAGGATTGTCGAGCTGACGGTCGCCTCTGTAGCGTTCGTCACCCAACCACTTGCGCTCAGGCCCCCAATAAATGTCTTCTTCTGGCTCCCAGATGTCTTCGCGCCCGCCGCCGAAACCGACGGTCTTGAATCCCATCGACTCCAGTGCAACGTTACCTGTAAGAATCATCAGGTCGGCCCAGGAGAGTTTCCGGCCATACTTTTGCTTGATCGGCCAGAGTAGCCGCCGCGCTTTGTCTAGACTCACGTTATCCGGCCAGCTGTTGAGGGGCGCAAATCGCTGTGCTCCGGAGCCCGCGCCTCCTCGGCCATCAGCGATACGGTATGTGCCTGCGCTATGCCACGCCATACGGATGAAGAGCGGGCCATAGTGGCCGTAGTCCGCGGGCCACCAGTCCTGCGATGTCGTCATCAAGGCATGCAGGTCCTTGATTACGGCATCCAAGTCAAGGCTCTTGAACTCTGCTGCATAGTTGAATGCCTCGCCCATAGGGTCGGACAGTGGCGAGCACTGATGCAAGATCTTCAGATTCAGTTGATTGGGCCACCAATCTGCGTTTGTTGGGGTCCCAGCTATTGCTTGTTTGCGAGCCCCGCCCGAGAACGGGCACTTTGTTTCGGCTGACAAGTTTTGCTCCTGATTATCCGGCATCCGCGCTGCGGTAGTGAGTTCTTGGTCCATATATTTCTCTTTCCTTCAGATTATTTAAAAAACTGTGCGAACTACGAATCCTTCCTGGCTTTTCCATTCGCGCGATCGCCGCCGGCCGCGCGGCGCGCCTGCCGATGCGCTATTCATCCGGGTATCCACGCGCCAATAAGACTTAACGGGAAGCGTGCCGCGGAACACACTTCGCGCAGACCCCCCGAAAAATGAGTTCGAACTCGCGAAGAATCCGCTTACCGAGGGAGCCTGAGGCAGGCTTGGGCACGTTGTACCACTCAATGTCCTCAACATTCCCGCAGCGGTCGCAGATGAAGTGGTGGTGCCGTATGCCTTTCGCATCGAATCGCGCGGAGCGACCCTCGACGGCCACTTCACGCACCAAACCCGCCCGTACCAAGTCCCGCAGATTGTTATAAGTCGTGGCCCTTGAAGAGCGCGGATCCAGGCGATTCACGGCTTCGAAGATTTCCGCGGCCGTGGGATGTCTGTTCTGTTCCATCAAGAATGCCATCACGGCGTAGCGCTGCGGGGTGCACCGCAGCCCGCTGCCTTCCAAGGACTGTTTAATCGCCTCGGCGTCCATGAATAATTTAGACTATATCTAATGTGATATTTTGTCAAGACTTTTGCTTTTGGTTGCTGGGACGCTGAAAGACCTAGTGTATTCCCTGCCAGATCTGTAGACCGTAATAGGGGTTGGCGGTCCCTAGAAACAGGCCGACTGGCGTCGCCTTGAGCGAGCGCGCACCTATGTTGAACTTATCCTCGAACCCCTGATAATCAATCGGGAGAAAATGAACGCCGTCGGAGGTGTACCACAGATCGAAACCGAATTCGGGCTGTAGCGCTGGGCCGACTTGCGGCAGACTGCGGAATATGGTGCTCTCATCGAATGTTCCCACGTACAGCCGGCCGTCGAAAACCTCCATGCGCCACATGTGAGCATTCAAGTTCCAATTGAAGCCCGGCCCGAGGCCGCTCAGCGAATTTTTTTGACCCGCGGGAGTACTGCGCGATTGCCCCACTACTAGATCCCAGGAGTCATCCGCGTTAATGCGAAACATTTCGGCGGGTTGCGCGGTAACCGGACTACCCGTGCGGAGGCCATCGCCGCCAAGGTACAGACTCCCGTTGAACTCGGCCATGCTCAGGATGGCTTTGTTCGGATATGGGCTTCTGAATCCCCCGTTCGTAATCAATGGAGTAAAAGCGTAAGGCGGTGTGCCCTGCGCGTTCGTTTTCGAAACGGAAAACCCATTCGTGATGTCGGCGAATGACACGTAAAGGTAGCCGTTGTAGGCCGCCATCTCCCATGGTGAGCTCCCCGGCCGTGTAACGGCACGAAAGGAATTGTCACCGAGTTGTGGGTCGGCCGATTCCAGCATCACAGGCGGAGTTATGCTCATCAGGTAGAGCTTGTTGTTGTAAGCTTGGATTCCACGGTAGCAACTCCCCTTGAAATTTCCCAGGAAAGTGCCTGGAGTCTGCGGTAGAGCCGTGAAGTTAACGCCATCGGTTGTGCGCAGCACGCGCGCCGGCGGCACACCAGGATATAGTCCGGGTGAGCACCCACTCACGTACAACGCTGGTGTTCCATCCGGCTCGGTAAATACGCCCATACCACGGAATGCAAAGTCCCGCGCCGTGAACTTCTGTGGGTTCGTGTTCCGGATGGGAACGTTGTTTGGAGACTGGTACACCCGAGCCCAGATGTTCGTCGCCGGGTCCCATGACCAGATTTCAGCCTGCAGTGGCAAATCGTTTGGATCTGGCGTGCACTGAATGTCCAGATCTGGCGGGGGATATGGAGCCGCGGGCTGCACCAGGTGGTAGGCTTCGGCCTGGGCGCAAAAAACGGCGCGCCCAGTGCCCACGAAGAGTTTTCCCTCAAACCACTCCATCGACCATGCGTAGCTATTCTGGCGGTCTCCGAAGCCCTGCGGCACGGCTTGAAGAAAATGGGAGCGGCTTAGCGGTGGAAACTGGCTCTGCCCCCAACCGATCCGATTGAAGAGGAGCCCGACTGATGCCAGGGCGATGATTCCAATTAGCAGGCGACCATTTCGCGTCATGATCCGTGCTCGGCTACGATCAAGTATCACATCTGTCACCCGATAAATGCCTTCTGCGATTATTACACATACAACCTGCCAGACCGTCTTCGCCTGCCCTGCAATCAGCATTTTTCTAGCATAGTAGGCCACGCAGGCCAGCATGATGTACGACGCGACCTCAGTCCAGCCGTGCGGTTGTCTCGGAGGACATTGTTAGCGACGTCTTTCGGCAGACAGTGTGTATCTCTGGCTCGGTAACTCCCAATTATGCCTTGAACCAGTCCGTGCGGGAGACATGAGGCGCCTCACAGTTAAGCTACCAAGTCGGCCAACGTTGGCCGCGTATTGAGTGCTCCGGTCAGATAACCGGGAATCTGAAAGTAATCCACGTGAACAGGAAAGGCCCAACTGCTGAAATCGATGTTGCTCCGTCCCGATTCCATGCAGCTACGTTGAGATCCCCAATTGCCCGATCCCGCTCAGAGCGCCAACTCGCCCTTGTACATCATGTCCTTCAGGCGAAATTTCACCGACAGATGAAACGGGTCAAACCGGATCTCGAGTGTCACTAACTTGTCCGCCACTTGGATCGGGTCCGCGCCCCGCGGGAAAAAGAGGAGCACCTCGGTCGCCGTATCCCCCGACCCCGTGAAGAGGTGGGCACACGGAATGTCAGGCTTGTCCTTCCGCTCCAGTCGGCTGCCCTGCTCAATTGCCCGGAGCATGGTCTCGTTCGGATTCGGCGCACCCTCTTCCGGTTTGGTCTTCGGCGGTGGCATCAACGGCAGCCCGCGCAGCCGGATGACGTAATACTGCCCGGTTAATTCCGGCAATTCCGGCCCGCCCGCCAGGCGCACCGGCTTGGCGCTCTCCCATCGCGCCAGCACGTGGAACTGCACCGGATGGCCCGGATCGGGGTTCGGCGGATGTGGCGGCGCTTCGCCGATCGGTACGCTCCGAACACCGCCGGGCGGGACGCCCGGTCT
Organism: Bryobacteraceae bacterium; assembly: GCA_035577325.1. Taxonomy (GTDB): domain Bacteria; phylum Acidobacteriota; class Terriglobia; order Bryobacterales; family Bryobacteraceae; genus QHXW01. The sequence goes on from DATLVQ010000695.1 coordinate 6,831, forward strand.
GGTGTCCGGCATGTCGCCACCCAGCCTCCCGTTGTTCCCGTAACCTGGAGTTGTGCGCCGGTTGTTTCCGTCCGCCATGCGCACCCAACCTTCCTGCGCCCATGGCGATTGGACGAGCAGAAACCGCTTCTCATCGTTGCTCCAGCTGGCGGAGTCTTTACTGTTCCAGAATTCATTCCGCGCAGCCCCCATGGCGAGACATGCTTGCAACATTCCGGCGACCTGCAACCATTGCCTTCGCGTTCGGGTCACTAATCCTATCCTACCGTCACAGCAACAGTCAGAATAACCTCGCCGCCTGGAATCCCACCGTAGAAAAGTCCGCTAAAAAAGCAATATCGGCCTCTATCCTGGGACGCCGGCGAGTACGCGCGTAAAAACGGGCCCCAGAAATGGCGGCAATTGTGCTTCCCATCACGATATTGATCATCTTCACCGTTTTGCACACCATGTTCCACTCATTCAAATCGGCAATGTTCGTCCACTTCATCTGTGAAGGCGTCAATGACGGCGTTCAGGTATACCTTGTGGCCGTCACTCGTGAGCTGTACGCGGTTCGCCAGACGGCTTTCAATATTCAAAGTAGCCCACTACCCACCGATCAGAGTGGTGGCTATACTCCACTGCGATGTATTATCGGTGGAGTTTTTCTTGTGTTCGGAGTTGGGATTGCATTTTCAAAGTCGCCCATTACCGAGCCTTGCATTGTGTGAGCAACTGAAAGCCGCGCGCTTGCGTGGACACGATGAACCTGACCCCTAGTAATTTGGCTAACAGTAGAAAATAATGTCTCGTTCGCGCCGGCATCGACATAGATTTGTGCGCACGGTAGCCAGATTCCTCAACGCGCTCCTGCTTGCATCTTTATGCGGTCAGTCATGTAGCCCGCTATATAGTCAGGCCGCGCCCCTCACCCGGGCGCAGGACCTTCTAAAGCAGGGCAAAGCCCAGGATGCCCTCGATCTTCTGCTCGATTTCCATCGCTTGCAACCATTCGACGCGAACGTCTGCCAGCAGATCGGGATCGCGTACACCCAATTAGAGAATTTGAAAGAGGCTGAAAAGTTCTATCGCGAGGCCGTCCGCCTCAATCCCCAATTCTGGGCCGCCCGCAAGAATCTGGGCACAGTGCTTTGGTTCCTGGATCGCAAGGATGAATCGGAGCGTGAATTCCTGGCGATCACCAAAGTATTTCCGGCGGATCTCGTTCCGCATCTATATCTTGGCCTCGCAGCATACGAACGTCGCGACTTCCCGCGTGCCAAGATGGAGTTCGCGAGGGCGGGCACGCTCGCGTCCTCTAATCCGGAAGTTCTGCCGGCGGTTTTCGAATCGTACCTCGCCATCCACGATATGAGTTTTCCCGCAAAAGTCATGGGACAGGTCACGCGCGCTGAAGAACCGGATTCGGCCTTGATTTTGCGCCTGGGCGCGCTCCTTCTGCAATACGGCGAGTATGACAACGCGGTCGTTGCGCTCGAGAAACTGGACGCTGCCGCCCTCGAATGGCAAACGGCCCTGAAGATTAAGCCCGAGAACGCCACCGCTCTATATCAGCTCGGTTTGCTGCGCCGGAAACAAGGTAAAACAGCCGAGGCTGAGCGCCTGCTGCAGGCCTTTCAGCGCGTCAAAGCCAAGAAACCGGATGAAGAGAAAAGCCTGGTGGAAATTCTCAGAGTAGTGCCCGAAAAAACGGCCTTAGCGGCCCATTGACCCGAGCGATTCGAGAACCCGCCCGCTGTAACGCGCATCATCCTTCAGAGCGCGAAACCGGTCCATCTCTTTTTTGGCGCCTGTCGTGTTGCCCGCGCGCTGATACGCAAGGCCCAGCCGGTAGTGCGCGGCGGCAAGCCGCGGATCTAAGCTGACCGCTTTTTCGAGGTCGGCAATGCCCTGCTGTGCCTTGTCCTGAGCCAGGGCGATCAGGCCCAGTTCCAGGTAGGCCTCGGCGAAATTTGCATTCAAGCGCAGCGCCTCGTTCAGATTCGCCAAGGCAGCCTGGTAATCGCCGTTTCCGGCCGCTTGCGCGTGTCTATAAAGGATAGCGGCGTAATGATAATACGCCCAGGCATCGCGCGGAGCGATCTTCAGGTACGTCTTGAACGCGGTCTCGATCGCCAGTTGGAAGCCCTCAGCAGCATCGTAGGCCTCACTCAATAGAAAGTAGGCCGTCGCGGAATCCGGATTGAGCCTGACGGCCTCGAGTAACTCCACGGCTGCCGTCTTGTAATCCCCCAATAGATAACAGGCGGCGCCCACCCGATCCGCAGCTTCCAGGACTTCGGCAAATCAAGAACAGCGGGGCGGAGCACCGCGACGGCTAGCTCCAGCTTGCCATGCTGCACGAGGGATCTTCCATAATTGAACCGGTAATCTTCATTAGTAGGTTCTCGATGGGCCGCCTCCTCGAATGCATGCTCGGCATTGTCCGGATGCGCGCGCTTCTCTTCGACTATCCCCAGAAGATCAAAAGCTTCCGCCGTGGCATGTGGGCCGGTGAGCGTATGCAGTACTTCGGCGGCGCGGCTGTATTGGCCAGTTTGCAGGCACGCGAGAGCCAGATTGTAGTTCACATCGTAGGATTGCGGAAACACACGGCGAGCACGCTCTAACAGGGGGATGGCGGCCGCGGACTGTCCGTGCTGGGCCAGCAGAGTCGCCAGTTGAAACAGGCGGGGGTCGCGGTCGTCCAGCAGCGACTCAAGTTGCCGGGCAGTCTGCTGAGCATCCCCAGCCTTATGCAACAGAAGCTGGCTTTCCAGCGTTCCAATGAGCGCCGGCACATCAGCCCCGCTGCCGGGAGCGATGCCGAAGGTGCAAAGCGCAAGGTATCATTTACCATGTCGCGCTTTGTACTTACACTCACGTATGCACTCATCACATGGCTGAATCTTGCGGTGACGAGTCGCGCCCAGCAAATCAACTTCGATTTGGTAGTCTCGGGAGCCCGCATCGTTGATGGCACCGGCGCTCCCTGGTTTGTTGGGGATATCGGGATTACCGGCGACCGCATCGCCGCCATTGGCGATCTGCGCAATGCCGCGGCTACGAAGCGGGTAGATGCCACAGGTCTGGTCGTCTCTCCCGGGTTTATCGACGTACAGGGCCAATCCGAGTTCAATGTTCTCATCGACAACCGTGCCGCCAGCAAGATCACCCAGGGCGTTACGACCGAGATAACCGGCGAAGGTTCCTCCATCGCACCCCTGAGCGACCTCATGCAGAAGGAAATGCAAGACGGTGTCAAAAAATACCCCACCAAGAAATATCAAGTCACTATTGATTGGCGATCACTCGACGAATATTTCCGCCACTTTGAGCGGACCAGGTCAGCTATCAATCTGGGTACGTTGGTGGGCGCAGGTGGTGTGCGCACGTTTGTGGTCGGACGGGATAACCGTCAAGCCACCACTGCGGAACTGGATAAGATGCGTCAACTCGTGGCCGAGGCCATGGAGCAGGGCGCTTTCGGGCTCAGTTCCGCGCTGCAGTACGTCCCGGACGTTTATGCTTCGACGGATGAAATCGTCGAGTTAGCGAAGGTCGCCCACAGATACGGCGGCGTTTACTTTACGCATCAACGATCCGAGGGCGATCAAATCTTCAAGTCTTTGGAGGAAGTATTCACCATCGCGCAACAGACTGATATTCCGACCACGATCTGGCATCTGAAAGCCGCATATCGCGAGAATTGGGGCAAAATGCCGGAAGTTCTCAGCAGAATCGAAGCTGCCCGCGCGCGCGGCATAAACGTGAGCGCCAGTGTCTACCCCTACACGCGCGCATCGAATGGTCTTGTCGCATGTTTCCCCAGTTGGGTATCCGAAGGCGGAACAGACAAGATGATCGCGCGACTGAAGGACCCCGCGCAGCGTGCCCGCGCCAAGGAAGAAATGGTTGAGCCGAGCACCAAGTGGGAAAACCAATGGCGGGGATCCGGCGGCGCCGGG
>DATLVQ010000696.1:0-5140 GCA_035577325.1 Bryobacteraceae bacterium
CTCGTGCAAGCGGGTGCGTCTGGCGATGAAACGATTGATCGTCCAGCCTGCGAGGCCGAACAGCCGCAATTCCTTACTCGCGGGCGGGTCCACGGCCAACCGGTAGGCGTAGTCGGCATCCCTCTGTGCGTCGCGTACCTCCTCAGTGTTGCGATCGCGCCATATCGCACTCTCGCGTAGAAGCCAATGCGTTGCCAGCCACGCACCCGCGAGCACTATCGGCGCCCACCACGCGTATCGGGCGAGGATCATGGCGGACGCGATACCGCCAATCATCTCGACCATGCCGTTCGCGATGAAATCCATGGAGATCGAGAGGGGCGGGCCGGTCATCCCGAGGTCGAAATCGCGCGCGATGGTGAGATCGCCGGTGAGCTTCGGATCTTCGAGGTGTCCCATGCCCGGCGGTCGCACACAGGCCTCAGTGAGCCGGTCGTAAAGCCATGCGGCAGTGCGGTCACCGAGGTTGGCGCTGACCGCTTGATGAATCGGACTGAGCACCTGAAGCAGTACGAAGATCGTTCCGGCAAACGCGAGGGGTCCGGAGAGAGGATGGCCGCGTTGCACGGCGCCGACAAGCACGCCCATCGCGATCGCGAACGCCGCTGGCAGGATCCCCCTCAGCAGGAGGGATGTCCACCAAGCAGCGGCGAGTCCGAGGTCCGCCTTTGGTAGGACGCCGAAGAACTTCCATTCCTTGCGCTCGGTGAGTATTCGGAGCACGACCGCATTCTGCCACAGAATCGGCGTGCATGCTGGCTCTGGCACCGCACACAGCCGGACGAATCAAGCCGCTTGGGTGCTTAGAAGCAATCTTCCGCACCTCGGAAGCGATCTCTGACCTCAGATGCCGAGATACGAACTCGAGGAAATCGTATGCGCCCGCAACTGGTCCAAGCCGCAAATGAATAGAACGGGACTTCCGGACGGCTTCGGTGGAGCATTAGAAAGAGACGTGTAGCATTTACCATGCACCGAGACGTGTGATCGTGGGCCGGGGATTCGACTGTCCCTTCGAGGGACCGAAATCGGGCCCCAAGGAGCTTTGAAATGTCGCTCAAACAGAAACACGCCCCGGTGACCGGAGCCTCGCGCGGCATTGGTCGCAGAATCACACTGAAGCTTGCCGAAGAGGGTGTCAAGGGTAGGCGTCCATTACTATCGAAATAAATCAGCAGCGAACGCCACACTCGCGGAGGTCCGAAGGCGCGGTTCTGACCGGTTCCTGGTGCAATGACGTCTGCCGGCCCGATGAGATCTAGCACATGTTCAGCGAGGTCCGAACGTGACTTGGAGAACTCGAGATTTTCGTCAGCAACGCGCGCCCCGAGGCGGCCGAATTCTTCCAGCCGCCCATGGCCATCACATTGGAACAGTGGGATGCAGCTTCCGATTCCCAAGGCAAAGCGTTCCTAATCGCAGTTCGCGAAGCCAGTGCATTAATATCTGAAGGAGGGAGATCATCGCCATCACCTACGCGCAAGGAAGCCGGACCGGTGGCCTGCCGCCCTGGGTGGGCATGGTTCGGCAAAGGCGGTCTCTCGTCGCTATTTCGCGGTGGCGCTAGCCAGCTGCGCCGGATCAATCGGCGGTGTCCGGAAAAGGGCCTTATCGCGGATTGCCGCATTCTGGAAGCTCTCTCGCCTGCTCCCAATCGGCCCGACCTAAAGGGGGGCGATCCGCACCGTGGTAGCGAGATGGGCGCAGGAAATATCGTGACTTCAACCCGCTCCATAAGGCCCCAGCTAAGGTAGGCTTCCACTGCTAAGACAGAGTGCTCGCGCAGACCGCCAATCTGGACGCGTGGACGCTCGCCCGCAACGGGCTGCTTGCATTGAGCAGCTCGCGGTCAAGTTCTTCTTCTGATAAGCTTCCGTTCTTAAGGACACGATTCCGGAGCGTGTCGTGCCTCTCAAGTAAGGAGCGGCCATGAGCCTTAGCAGAAGATCCTTCCTGAAACACACCTGCACTGCTTCTCTCGCCGCTCTGGGAAGCACCACGCTTCCCGCCGCGACGCGCGCCGCCATCGACAATACCGAGCCCATGAAGATCACGCGGATCGACGCGGTCACGTTCCGGAAGGATTTGCATATCGGCGGCGGTTCCGGTAGTTCGGAAGATGGCGCCGAATTCTGGTGGGTTCAACTGCATACCGACAAGGGAATTATCGGGACGGGAGAAACCTATCCGTATCCTCAAGCCGAGATCGGTGCGCTCAAGCAACACGCCCATCTGATCCTCGGCCGTGATCCGCGCGATATCGACGGCATCTGGCGCGCTATGCACTTTGAAGGGGCGATGCGGACTACTGGCGGCGCCGAAATGCGCGTCCTGAGTGCCATCAACATGGCGCAGCTCGACATTCTCGGCCAAGCCTCCGGACTACCTCTTTACCGGCTCCTGGGCGGGAAGACGCGGTCCCGCATTCGCGTGTACAACACTACCACCGATTACTGGGCCATCAACGATATGAAGATGGGCCGGGACACCACGAAGATCGTGAGGTTCCTGCTCGACCGCGGCATTACCGGCATGAAGATCTATCCGTTCGAGGCTCCTGACCATTACCTCTCGAACCAGGCACTGGAGGAGGGCCTCAACTGGATTCGCGAGATCCGCGACGGCGTCGGAAATAAGATGGACATCTGCGTGGATTGCTGGGGCCGGTTTGATTTCCCGAGCGCCATGCGAATCGCCAAGGCGCTCGAGCCATACAACATCATGTATCTCGAGGACGCGATGTTGAGCAGTAATGCCAACACCTACGCGCGCCTCGCGGCTGAGACCAGCGTACCGGTGTGCATCAGCGAGACCCTCGCCAGCCGCTACGAGTATCGCGAATTCATGGAGCTCAGGGCGTGTGACGTGATCATGTATGACGTCACCTGGTGCGGCGGCCCGTCGGAGGCAAAACGCATTTCCGACTTGGCCGAGACCTACATGATCCCGACTTCTCCGCACACCTGCGGTGGCCCGCTGCTGTTCACCTGCTCCGCGCATCTAGCCACGGCGCTCCCCGATCTCCTGATCATGGAGAGCAACTATTGGAAGTACGCGCACCAGTATCCATACTTCGTGAACAACGTTCCGGCTCCTAAAGACGGACACGTGACACCGCCCGAGCTGCCCGGTATCGGCGTTGAGATCAGGCTGGAACTCTTCCGCAACGGCGATGCCACAGTGGAAACGGTGGCGAAGATATAGAGCCGAAAATGTCGGGCGTTTGGTCAACCACGCAGGGGCGCGAACAGTCAAGCGCCCCCTCACCTGAAGCTCTACCATCATCAGATCGCTCTTGCCGGCGTCATCGAGCTGGGTTTGTAGAATCCGGAAGGAGCGAGCGAGGGACGACGCAGAGGTGATGGAGAGTACCAAAGAAATACGCCAACCCACCGCGCTAGGGTGTACACTATTCGACCCAGGAGGCCAAAAATGGAAATCCATGCCGACACCCCGAGAGGGTTGGTGCGCGGAATAATCACCTGGATGCTGTTTGCTTCACTGGCCAACGGCCAGTCGATTTTCGCCACTTTGACCGGCATGGTGTCCGACCCTTCTGGAGCAGTAGTGCCGAATGCCAAAGTGCATCTGCGCAATGAGAGCACAGGCTCCCTGCGCGATACTGTCACCAACGGCGACGGTTACTTCACTTTTGCGTCATTGGCCGTGGGCGACTTCACGTACGATCTGACCGTCGAGGCCCAGGGCTTCGTGGTCTACAAGGCATCTGGCATCGCGTTGGGCGGAGGCGAGAAGCGCAACATCAACATTACCTTAAAGGTCGGTCCCACGACGGAATCCGTTGAAGTCATGGCTAGTTCGGAGCAGCTCACCACAGTGGACTCGGCCGAAAAGTCGGCCACGCTGGCTACCAAAGAGTTGCAGAACTATGTGCAGGTGGGGAGCAATGCGGCCGAGTACATCAAGATCATGCCGGGCTTCGCCCTCAATAACGGCACGTCGAATAAAGCGAACTACGATGGTCAAGTTATTGGCATCAACGGCAACGGCGACGCCGGCAGCCAGAGCCCGCTGAATAACGCCTTTTCCTACAATGGGTTGCCCGGCAATTCTCTTGACATCACGGCGGACGGAGCACACGTCTCCGATCCCGGTTGCAACTGTGATACCCCGGTGAATCCGAACTCGGACATGATCGCTGAGTTCAAAGTGCAGATGTCGAATTTCAGCGCCGAAAACCAAAAGGGTCCCATCGTGGCGAGTTCGGTGGCGAAATGGGGAACCAGTCAGTTCCATGGTTCCGGATTCTTTTATGCCAGGAACTATGTGTTGAACGCCAACGACGCACTGAACAACGCCACTCAAACGGCGCGGCCGCAAAACAAGTACTACTACCCGGGTGGCACCATCGGAGGTCCCGTGCTGATCCCCGGAACAGGTTTCAACAAGAATCGAAACAAGCTATTTTTCTTCACCGGCTTCGAGTACTTTTATCAGGTGCTGGATACCGGCCTGCTCCGGGCGACGGTGCCAACTCCGGGTATGTTGCAGGGGAACTTTTCTCCCGCTGAAATCGCGAAGATCGGTCCTTACACGGCTGCGGGCGCGCCTCCCGGACAGCTCAACGCGGCAGCGCAAGCTCAGTTCCCCGGTGGAGTCATTCCGGCCAACCTGATCGACCCAAATATGGTGGCGTTGGCTAAGCTATACCCGGCGCCCAACCACACGCCGACTCTGGACCAGCCCTTTAACTATATCCAGTCAGAAATCTTCAACCAGAACAACACGCAATGGATGTCGCGCGTCGACTACAACATCAGCGACAACACGAAACTATTTGTGCGGTACAATCTGCAACGCGAGACGCAACTGTTTCCAGTTGGGTACTGGTGGCGCAACACCGATCAGGTTCCGTATCCGACGCCGCTTGCAGGTAAGAATCTGTCCGATTCGGTGACCGCGTCTTTGACTCACGTCTTTAGCCCGTCGATGACCAACGAGTTCGTCTTCGGGTACACGTACATCGGCTTTCCGACTTATTTCCAAGATCCGAAGAAAGTGGACCGCGCGACGGTAGGATACAGCTACCAGGGACTCTATAAGAATGGTGTGTCACAGATTCCGTCGATTGGTGCCTGGGGTTCTGCTGAAGCGGCCCTGATCTTCAATCCGGCCGGCG
>DATLVQ010000697.1:0-25473 GCA_035577325.1 Bryobacteraceae bacterium
CCAGGTGGTTCGGGTAATAGTACTGATTGGGAAATTCATCTTCGAGCGTGACCACTTGGTCGCCCTGATTCCAGGGGATGCCGCTGATGAGCATTGAGAGTCCCGCGGAGGAGTTTGGTATAAACGCGATGTCGTCCGCCGCGCAATGGATCAGACGTGCAATGATGCCGCGGATGGCATCTGCGTCGGCAAACCAGTCCATAAAATCGGAACAGGCATGGCGATCGCGCCGTGCGAAATGGCAGGCCACCGCTTCGGTCGCACGCCGCGGCAGCAGACCAAAGGTAGCGGCGTTTAGAACGGTCCACTCTTGCACCGCTGGGAATTCGGCGCGGATTTTCTTCCAGTCGATCATCGCGGCGGGCTGCCAAGTCCGGTCTGCGCGGAGACGCGGCTCTTCACCGTGGCGGCAGCTTCGGCTACCGGCGCGTCAGTCGTTTTCTTGCCGTGGCGCTCCACCAGTTCCACCATTCCCTGTGCCAGTTTCTTCCCGACCGTGATGCGGAATGGAATACCGACGAGGTCGGCGTCTTTAAACTTGACGCCGGGCCGCTCATCGCGATCGTCCAACAAGGCATCCAGACCCAGCGCAATACACGCCTGGTAAATTTCTTCGGCCGCGCGCCGTTGGCCGGGGTCGGCGCTGTTCACTGGCGTGACAACTACAGCGAATGGAGCGATTGAAACGGGCAGCGCCATGCCGTCTGCGTCGTGCCGCTGCTCGACCGCCGCGCTCAGAATACGCTCGATACCGATTCCGTACGAGCCCATGATCACCGGAATCTCCGTGCCATCCGCCTGCAGCACGCGCAGTCCCATGGACTCGGAATACTTGTAACCCAGCTTGAAAATGTGCCCGATCTCTATCGTCTTCATGAGCGCGAGCGGTGCTCCGCAACTCATGCAGGCGTCGCCGGCAGCCACTTGCCGCAGATCGCGAAACTCCGCTGTGAAGTCTTCACCAGGTGTGACGTTGCGCAGGTGGTAATCGTCGCGATTCGCGCCGGCGATCATGTTCTTCCGGCCTTCGAGCGCGGAGTCGGTCACCAGTCGCACGCCTTTCACGCCTACGGGACCGAGAGAACCTGCGTCCGCGCCCAGCCACTGGCGCATTTCTTCGGGACGCGCCGCACGAATGTCAGTCGCGCTCACCGCGGTAGCGAATTTTGTTTCACTCAACTGATGGTCGCCGCGCAAGAGCGCAATCACCGGCTTGCCATCCGCCACCATCACCAGGCTCTTCATCTGTGAGGTCTCGGGCAGCTTGGTGAAGTTAGCAACGTCCGCGATGGTCTTGCGCCCTGGCGTGTGAAACTCTTCGGGATTGAGATCGCCCGCCGGATCGGCAACGGCCGGCGCCACGGCTTTCGAAACCGCCTTTTCCAGGTTCGCCGAGTACCCGCATTTCTTGCACAGCGCCACAAAATCTTCACCGGCGTCCGACGCCACCATGAACTCATGCGACTGGCTGCCGCCCATGGCGCCGGAATGTGCTTCTACTACGATGTAATCCAGGCCGCAGCGGTCGAAGATCCGGCAGTAAGCCTCGTTATGCTTCTGGTATGCAGCATCCAGGCCCGCGGCGTCCAGGTCAAAGGTGTATGAATCCTTCATGATGAACTGCCGCACGCGCAGCAGCCCGGACTTCGGCCGCGGCTCATCGCGAAACTTATGCTGGATCTGGTACCAGATCTGCGGCAGCTGCTTATAGCTGCGCAGCTCGCCTCGCGCAATCGAAGTCATCACTTCTTCGTGCGTCATGCCTAGGCAGAGATCGCGTCCCCAGCGGTCCTTCAGGCGGAACATGTTGTCGCCCATCACGTCCCAGCGCCCGGATTCCTGCCACAATTCAGCGGGATGCAGTGCCGGCAGCAGCATCTCCTGCCCGCCGATGGCATTCATTTCCTCGCGGACGATCTGCGTGATCTTCAGCAGCGACCGTTGCGCTAGAAACAGGTAACTGTAAATCCCCGCCGACAACTGGCGGATGTAACCCGCGCGCAGCAGCAACTGATGACTGACCACCTCTGCCTCGGCGGGATTCTCACGCAGCGTGGGAATGAATAATCTGCTCCAATACATAAGTAAGACCCATTTAGGGCAGGAATTTCTGCCTCTCCATTGCTCGTTGTTGCTCTTCCGCAATGGAAGGCACGAATGCCTGAACTACTTTTTTCGGGAAGTTTTATTTTAACAGACAAATGGCCTTTAACCGCCAATGAACACGTGGGACATGCCCGGGCACATACGACACGTGGCGACGGCACAACAATGCTGCGCGGCTTGACAAGGGTCCCGGCTTGTCTGTATCCTCCCGCATTGCCCTCAGAGAGAAGTGGCCTTGTTCCCTAATGGCAGATCCCGGAGCAACGCAGCCCTCAAAGCGCGCGTGACGCGTAACGATGTCGCCCGGCGCGCGGGCGTGGCGCCGTCCACCGTTTCGTACGTTATTAACAACGGTCCCCGCCCGGTTTCGCTCGAAGCTCGCGAGCGTGTGCTGAAGGCCATCGACGATCTTGGTTATCACCCGAGCGACGTGGCCCGGAGCCTGCGCACCCGGCGCACACTCACGATTGGTCTCGTGATTCCCGACATTACGAATCCCTTTTACGGCGAGATGGTGCAGGCTGTGGAAGAGGTCAGTTTGCAGCACGGTTACACCGTAATCCTCGGACATTCCAGCCACCTCCCGGAGCGCGAGCTACGCTACGCGCAGGTGTTGCGGTCCAAGCAGGTGGATGGCGTAATTTTCCTGCCGGTGACGCCGGATCTGGAGCCGGTCGAGGCGCTCACAAGAGCCGGTATCGAAGTCGTCGTGCTCGAGCGCGATGTGCCGGGATACGCTTGCATCGTGGCCGACGAGCACAACGGAGGCGGCCTGGCGACACGGCATTTGCTCGACCTGGGGCACAGGAAAATCGGCTGCATCGTGCTGGCCGGGGACTCAACCAGCAGCGCGGCCCGCGCTGAAGGGTATAGAAGTGCGCTGCAGCAGGCCGGACTATCGCCCAAAGAGGGCTGGATCGTCGAGAGTGAATACGGCTATGTGGCCGGCGAGACGGCGGCGCACGAATTGCTAAAGTTGCCTGAACGCCCAACTGCGGTGGTGGCGCACAACGATTTGATCGCCATTGGGGCAATGAAAGCATTCAAGGAAGCTGGGTTGCGCGTTCCGGAGAACATTTCTGTGGTAGGATTTGACGACATCGCAGCGGCTTCTTATGTGCAACCTTCGTTGACGACGATCGCCTATCCGAAGCGCCAGATGGGTCGAGCGGGGATTGAAACGTTGCTGGGGCTGCTGAGGTCAGAAGAAGAAATGCCGGCCGGAACCTTAAAACTGCCAGTGGAACTCATCGTAAGAGCATCAACCGGACCAGCGAAGTAAAATTTTTTTGTTCGTATTGCGACACGTGTCGCATAACTTAACGGCTCGGTGAAAGTGCAGTGGCGGAAGAGGAGAAGCCCCAAGAACTTTGATGAAGACCAACGGCAAACCGAACATTCACATCGCCTCCGCCCCCGTGAGTTGGGGAGTGATGGAAGAAACCGAAACCAGCGTCTGGCCTTCGCCCGATCAGGTGCTCGAGGAAATTTCCGCTGCAGGCTACGACGGCACCGAACTCGGCCCCTATGGCTATTACCCGACGGACGCTCAAAAGCTCCGCGGCACGCTGGCCCGTCGCGGGCTCACCTTGACCTCGGCATTTGTCCCGCTGCGATGGTTCCAACCCGACCGCCTGCCGGGCGACATTACCGGCCTTCTGGACGTAGCCGGGTTGCTGGCGGCGCTGAACTGCCCGTTCGTCGTTGTCGCGGACGGCATGTCGAAACCAGAAGAGCCCGCGCCGGATGATGCCGCATGGAGAACCGTGGCAGCGGCCATGGAGAATGTCGCCCGCCAGCTCCAACGGATGGGCATGCAGATGGTCATCCATCTGGAGGCCGGGAGCCACCTCGCAACCCCGGATGAGCAGGCGCGGCTCTGCGCGTTGACGAACCCCGAATTGGTCGGCATCTGCCTGGATACCGGCCATTACGCCTACAGTTTCGGCGATCCGCGAGCAGCGGTCCGCCAATACGGCCGCCGCATCCGCTACGTTCATCTCAAGGATGTTGACCCGGGCGTGCGGGAGCGCGTTGCGCGCGACGGCCTCGATTTCTATACCGCGGTGAGGTCCGGCGTCTTTACACCGCTGGGCGGCGGCTGCGCTCAGATTGCCGGCGTCGTCTCTGACTTGCTGTCCATGGGTTACGAAGGGTGGATGGTCACAGAGCAGGATGTGTTGATGCCGCTCAGTGACGGTCAAACTCCGATGCATAACGCGAGGCAGAGCCGCGAGTTTCTGCGCACCCTCGGGCTTTGACCCTTGCTTCCGAAAGAGTATTCACCGGGTTCCGCGCGGCATGTACATCGGCGGATGCCGGAATTTCACGTTAGGTTTCGCGAGAAGGAGCGAATGGATGGCGCGGCTACGGGTTGGCGTGGTGGGGTGTGGGACGGTAGCGCAGATCATGTGGCTGCCGAATCTCCGGCAGATGGACGATCAATTTGAGCTGAAGGCCATCTGCGATCTGTCGCCGGGTTTGATGGAATCTCTGGGCGAATATTACAACGTGTCGCGCCGTTTTCAGGATTATCGCGATCTGGTTCGGGAAGATCTGGATGCCGTGGTGGTGCTGACGCCCGGTTCGCACGCGGCTCCAGCGATCGCGGCTCTCGAAGCCGGTAAGCATGTGATCGTGGAAAAGCCAATGTGCTTCACTTTGCGGGAGGCAGACGCCATGATCGCGGCATCCAAACGATCAGGCCTCCGGCTGATGGTGGCTTATATGAAGCGGTACGATCCGGGCTACTGCTATGGCCGCGATGCCGTTCGCTCCATGCGCGGGCTCCGGTATATCCAAATCAACGTCCTGCATCCTTCCGAAGCGCAGTATTTCGCGCATCACCGGATCAAGCGCTTCAGCGACGTCCCCCAAGCCACACTCGCGGCGCTGCAGCGCGATGCCGACCAACTTGCGGTGGAGGCCATCGGGCCGGTTTCAGAGCGTTTGCGATTCCTCTACCTCGACGTTTTTCTGGGCAGCATGATTCACGACGTCAATGCCCTGCGTGGCATACTTGGCTCTCCCGAAAAATCCTTGTTCACCACGCTTTGGCCGGATGACGTGACGTATCCCACCATCACGACCGTCTTAGCCTACAAGGACGGCCCGCGCGCCGTCTTCACGTGGTCTTATCTGACCGAATTGCGCGACTACTTCGAGGAATTGGCGTTTCTGGGCGATGAAGTACGTGTACGGATCCAGTTTCCATCTCCTTTCCTGCGGCATTTCCCGACGCCGGTGGAGGTTCAGGGGATGAGCGACGGCGCCGAGTGGCGAAAGCGCGTGAACGTCTCTTATGCCGAGGCTTTCAAGGAGGAGTTGCTGCACTTTCACGAATGTATTCACAACGGCAGCGAGCCGCTTACCGACGGCTGTGACGGCCGGGAAGACATCTCATTTCTGCAAAAAATTGTCGCTGCCGCGGCTCCCCTGGGCTTGGGCGGAGAGGCCGCGCGATGAAGATCGGACTCTTCACCGACGGTTTGGCGCATCTTCCTTTTGCTGAAGCTCTGGCCAAAGCCGCGAGTCTTGGCGTGCAAGCTGTCGAGATCGGGACGGGGAACTTTTCTCCTTCGCCGCACTGCGACTTGAACGGCCTGCTTGCAGGCGCCGGCGCGCGCGCCGAATTTCTACAGACGATCGAGAGGCAGCAACTGCAGCTCGCGGCGCTGAACTGCAGCGGCAATCCGGTTCATCCAAACCAGGATCTCGCCCGGCAGGCGGCTGAAGCCACGCGCAAGACCTTGCGCCTGGCTGGGCTTCTTGGAGTAGAGCGGGTCGTGTGCATGAGCGGCTGTCCAGGAACTCCGGATGGCGGCAGGTATCCCAACTGGGTGGTAGCGTCCTGGCCGGAGGATTTCCTCGAGCTCCTCGAGTGGCAGTGGCGCGAACGGGTCATTCCATTCTGGAGTGAAATGGCCGAGCTGGCAAGAGCCGAAGGTGTGCTCCAACTCTGTTTCGAATTGCATCCCGGCATGTGCGTCTACAATGCCTCTTCCTTCAACCGGCTGCGGGCAGCGGTTGGACCGGTCATCGCGGCTAATCTCGATCCCAGTCACTTCTTCTTCCAGGGAATGGACCCTCTGGCGGTAATTCGAACGCTGGGCGCCTCCATTGGTTACGTCCATGCAAAAGATGCGCGCGTGGAGCCGTACAATTTGGCTGTGCAAGGATCGCTGGATTTGCAGCCCGGAAAGCCGGTGCGGGATCTCGTTTGGGCATATCGCACTTTGGGCTACGGCCACGGTGCCCGGTTCTGGGCGGATTTCGTTTCCGCCCTGCGATCGGTTGGCTACGATGGAGTCTTGTCGATCGAGCACGAAGATCCATTGATGGATGCCGAAGAAGCCATCGGCCGAGCGGTCGATTTGCTGCGGAACACGGCGTTCTTCGGGCCACCGTCGATAGTTCCCGGCGCTCCGCCGCCGTATTGAACGAGACGCCTGGATGTGGTGGTTCAGAGCATGACAAATTCTGGAAACTCCATTCCCGGCCGGCGAGCGGCAGGATGATTCGCCGGCATTTCCTCCGCAATTCGCTGGGAGCCGTCGCGGCGGCAGCCGGCGCCCACACGCTTGGCAGCTGTGGCGGGTCGAAGAACCCCGGCGGTCGGGGCCAGATCACTTTTGGCAGTTACGCCGATCCCGCTCTGGACATCCTGAAAGACGTCTTGCTCCCGGAATTCGAGAAAGCCACGGGCATACGCACGGAATGGGTCGAGGCCGACTTCTCCGGCTGGCTCCAGAAAGCTCTGAACGACGGTCAGACCAAAGCCGGCGCATTCGACATCTATGTGATGGACGACTTGTGGGTTCCCCGCTTCGCGGGCGCCGGCTATCTAGCTAACCTAG
The DNA here is from genome assembly GCA_035577325.1 of Bryobacteraceae bacterium. Taxonomy (GTDB): domain Bacteria; phylum Acidobacteriota; class Terriglobia; order Bryobacterales; family Bryobacteraceae; genus QHXW01. The sequence goes on from DATLVQ010000697.1 coordinate 6,963, forward strand.
ACGCACTCGGATTTCAGACCGATCAGGACTTTGTTCCCTCCGCGCTGGATCTGGGTTACTGGCCGCCAAAGACCGGATTGCGACAGCCCGGTATCGATGCTAAATCGAAATCTGTTTTGTATTCGCTCCCGCTCATCAGCGATGTGCAGCTCCTTTTCTATCGCAATGATATTTACAGCAACGGCGCCCCTGCGACGTGGGACGATGTCCTGCGAATGGCGCGGCAAAAGGGTGATCCGGCGCACCGGCAGTACGGATGGGTTAGCCGTGGAGTGAAGGGGAATCCGATCATGAATTCGTTCTTCGTGATCCTGCATGCTTTTGGCGGAGACCTATTTGGAGAAAATTGGAAGGTCGTTTTCAATAGTCCCCAGGCGGTTGAAGCGCTCGAGTTTTATTTGAAGCTATTGACTTTTGCGCCACCTGGCGTCGCGGAGTTTGACTCGGATCAGGAAGGCGAGACGCTGTTGCAAGGGAACGCCTTTGCCGCCACTATGTGGACCGGCTGGTGCCGGCAGGCCGACGACCCGGCAAGATCGAGAGTCGTGAACAAGATTAACTTCGACGTTCCTCCCAAGCAGGCCAAACAGGCCGCGAAGCTGGGATTGTTCATGGCAGGCATCGCATCGTCGGCTCCCAACCGGGCGGGAGCGCTCGAGTTTCTCAGGTGGTTCAGCAGCCCCGCCACTCAACTGCGCTTTGCGCGCGCCGGGGGGACTCCTTTTAAGCTGAGTGCGCTGAGAGACAGCGAAGCTCGCAGCCGCTCGCGCTGGCTTGACGCTACTTTGAAAGCGTTAACGATTGGAGTTCCTTCACCGCGAACTTCGGACTGGTCCAAAGTGGAAGACATTTTGGGAACTGAGCTCAACCGGGCGCTTCTCGAAAAAGGCAAGGCGAAGCAACACCTGGACGCCGCCGCCGCCGAAGCCACGGCTTTTTTGAAGAACGCCGGCTATCCCATCGGATAACATGGCACGCGGTCCTGGAGCTAAACGTCGGGGGAGTTCGCTACCCTGGCTACTCCTCGCTCCCACGGCGCTCTTCGTCATCGCCATGACCGTCCTGCCTCTCGGCTACTCGGTGGTGACCAGCTTCCGTGAATTCCCACTGGGCCAGGCCCCGGCATTTGTCGGTCTCCAAAATTATCGGAGCCTGGTGGCCGACGCGAATTTCCGCAGCTCGCTCGGAACCACGCTGGTATTCACCATCGCCGCCACCGGGATCGAGTTCGTGCTCGGGCTGGCGCTGGCGCTCCTGTTGAAACAGGAATTCACGTTCCAGGGAATCATCCGCTCGAGCCTGATCGTGCCGATGGCCATCGCGCCGGTCGTCGTGGGGATTATCTGGCGGCTGCTTTACAACGCCGATGTAGGGCTTTTCAGCTTCGCCGCACAGGCATTGACGGGGCATTCGGTCAGCGTACTTTCCAGCACGACGCTGGCACTGCCGGCATTGATCCTGGTGGATGTATGGGAATGGACTCCATTCATGTTTCTGCTGCTGCTGGCCGGAATTCAGTCACTGCCGCAGGAGCCGTTTGAGGCGGCGCGCGTGGATGGAGCCAGCGTCTGGAATATCTTTCTCCATCTGACAATGCCGATGTTGCGGCCCGTCATCGTAGTGGCCCTCCTGATTCGCGCTCTCGACGCATTCACGGTCTTCGATCAGGTATTTGTACTGACTCAAGGGGGGCCGGGCACCGCCACCGAGGTCGCTACCCTCATGGTCTACAAAACGGCATTTCGCTTCTCGCAATTCGGCTACGCAGCGTCCATGGCCGTGGCTCTACTGGTCCTGGTCATGTTTTTCTCGGCCGCGATCACGCGGGCGTTCCGGGCGAGCGTCTAATGACTCGATTCACATCAACCACGCGAAGACGCTTATGGCTCAGCCTGCGCGTGATCCTGATTGTCCTGGCACTCATCATCACATTGTTACCCGTCTACTGGATGGTGAATACTTCATTGAAGACACAAGTCGAAGTCTTTACCTCGCCACCCACCCTCTGGGCCGAGAGACCTGTACTGGAAAACTATGTTAACCTTTTCGTGCGCCGGCATCTGGGAGCGTACTTATTAAATAGCCTCATCATAGTTGGAAGCGCGGTGCTGTTGTCACTCGTTGTTGGCTCGCTTGCGGCTTATTCCCTGGCGCGCTTCGGGAAAGCCGGAGTGCAAGAGAAAGTCAATTTCTGGGTTCTGGCTCCACGCATGATTCCTCCCGTGGCTCTCGTAGTCCCAATGTTTCTGATTTTGCAGCAACTAGGCTTGATCAACAAAAAGCTCGGTCTCATTCTGGTCTATACAGCATTCAATCTGCCCTTCGTGGCGCTAATGATGCGCTCTTTCTTTCAAGAGATTCCCGTCGACCTGGAGGAAGCGGCGATGGTAGATGGCGCCAGCCGCCTTCGCTCCATTCGTGAGATCATTCTGCCATTGGCGTCGCCGGGACTCGTGGCCACGTCGATTTTCTCGCTCATCGTCACTTTCAACGAATTTTTCTTTGCCCTCATCCTAACGTCCACGCCGGCGGCGGCAACGCTACCCGTAGGTACCGCGGCTCTCATCGGCAAGACCCAAACGCTATACGGTGAAATGGCCGCGGCTGGCGTAGTGGCGGCGATCCCGCTGGTGACCTTTGCTTTGCTCGTCCAGCGTCATCTGGTCCGCGGACTAACCATGGGCGCCGTGAAATAGGGAATAGCTTCCGATGATAGTGCTTTTACTCACCTATGCTGCGAAAATCACGCTGTTATTAAACTAATTCAGAGTAGTATCAACACTAGAGCCGTCGCAAGCGGGCGGATTATTGTCCCAATGCTCAACGGAGGTGAGTTATATGATCACGTTAAATAAAGGACTTCTGCTGCTTGGCGGCATCAGTGCGGCACTGGGCTTGTTCGGTCTCCCGGGCTTTGCCCAAAACAGCTTTGCCATTTCGAACAATACGCCAGGTTTTATCCGCAAGGCCGTTGACCAGGGACCTGTCGATCCGTCAACGGTCATTTCGGTCACGGTGTGGCTTAAGCTGCACAACGAAAAACAGCTCGATCAACTAGTGCAGCAACAGTACCAGGAAGGCTCTGGTAACTATCGTCAGTGGATTGCGCAGGACCAGTTCAACGCCAGTTATGGACCTACCGCGCAGGAGGTCAACGCCGTCCAGAATTTTCTCACCGCCCACGGCCTATCCGTTCTGTCGGTGGCCGAGAACAACATGTACGTCAAGGTTCAAGGCGCGGTGCGCGATATCGCCAAGGCATTTCATGTTCAGATCGACAACTTCAATCTGAACGGTTCTCCCTATCGATCCAACACCGGCGATCCGTCTGTAAGCCACAGTTCCGGCGCCCATATAGCTGCAATCACAGGGATGGATGACTATGGTTTTCAGCCTGCGTTCGTCCGTCCGAGCGATGCCGAGGGCAAACCCTTCCCTTCCAGGCCGCTCTTCTCCTCGACACCCGATGGCGTCTTTTTCGAGGGCCAGTGTTTCCAGGGCGTTCAAACCGTTACCTTCGCTGCCGGATCCACCACGGCCACCTATACCGGAAATCGCTACGGATCGGACATTAACAGCGGATTTGGCCACTTTCCACCTTGTGGTTATTCGCCTTCCGAATTGCAGGCCGCATACAACATGAATCCGTTGTACGGCGCCGGGCTTAACGGCGCGGGCGAGACCGTGGTCATCACCGACGCTTTCGGATCGGGGACCATCCAGCAGGACGCGCAACTGTTCTCGCAGATTTATGGCCTTCCCGCTCCGAACTTGCAAGTCATGAAGGGAGGCGGCTTGTTCCATAATCCGCATGACGTGGGCTGGGACGTCGAGACAACTCTTGACGTTGAGTGGGCCCACGCGATGGCTCCAGGAGCCAACATTGCCCTGGTATTAGCCGACGATCACGCGTCACTCGACGAGGCCATCAACTATGCGGTCGTCCACCACCTCGGCAACACCATCTCCAATAGTTGGGGTTCGGTCGAAGGGTTGGGAAATCCGGCTCAGTTCCATCGTATAAACCGCATTCTCCAGATGGCGGCCGCTCAGGGAATCGATGTCAATTTCGCCACCGGAGACTTTGGCGACTTTACACCGCTCGTCGGTTTTGTGACTGTGAATTTCCCGGCCAGCTCACCTTTCGCAACCGGCATAGGAGGCACCAGCCTGTTTCTGAATCCGGATAATTCGATCGCCTTCCAGACCGGCTGGGGAAACAACCTCACCAAGATTGCGAACCCGATTGCACAAGGCAGCTCGCCTCTAAATCCTCCTCTGAACGAGGGTTTCAACTTCGGCGCGGGCGGCGGTCCCAGCCTTACGTTTGCCCGGCCGGCGTTTCAGAGCGGCTTATCCGTGCCGGGTAATACGCGCCTTGTGCCCGATATCTCGTTGGTTGCCGATCCGTTCACGGGAGTGGAAATCATTCAAACCATCGGCGGTCAGGCATTCGTAGAAGTGATTGGCGGCACCAGCCTGGCCACGCCGATGTTCTCAGGGCTGATGGCCATTGCCGCCCAAAAGGCCGGACACGGTCTGGGCCAGGCGGCTCCGTTACTCTACAATTTGCCAGCTGGAGCTATCGCGGATGTGACGAACTTAGGGTCGCCCAACAACGTTACGGGAAAGATCAATGGAACGCCGATAAGCGCGGATCAGCTTGCCGCGCCGCTGGGCAACACCACCAGCTATGTCAGCGCTCTCTATAACAGCCCGTTTTCGACAAGCTGGTTTGTCATCACGTTCGGGACCGATACTTCCCTGACTACCGGCCCCGGCTGGGACAACGTCACTGGCGTCGGCACCCCCAATGGAGCGAATTTCGTAGCCGCCATCGCTCCGTAAGCGCACATAGCCTGCTGGCGGGAACTTCTGATACAGCGGGCGCTCAACATGCTCCGGCTAATATGTGAGGAGCCGATCTGCCGCCGGGCTCGGCAGGCGGCTCGCACAGAGCGTCGCTCTCGTGGATACCTATGCGCGAGTTGGTCAGAAGCCAGAGAAACGCTGGCGTAAGACGATGTGAACGCGGCTACAGTTCTAAGCGAGTTGCTTCTTGCCGGCCTTCTTGGCGGCTGCCCATCTCTTCTTCATGGCCAAGGCGAGCCGCTTGCGCCCCGCGGCGCTCATCGCCCCGCGGCGCGGCCCGGCGCCCTTCGATGGAGCGCCCGCTCCATTAGCACGCTTTGCCGCCGCCCAGCGTTTCTTGGTGGCTTCGATGATTCTTCGGCGGCCTTCCGGGCTCAGGTGTCTCTTGCGACGCTGGCCATTACCCCCTGGTGTTATTGCCGCGTGGCCCTTCCCCGCTACCTCCCGAAGAGCCTCTAGGGCGCGATCTATGGCAGATCGCTGCGTCTCAAGTTGAGAAATGACATTCTCGACGTTATTCACTTATGTTCCTTTCTATGGCAGCTAAAGTAGATTTAGGCAACTGGGCTGTGTTGGCCATCAATTGCTGATTGCATCTTACGACATCACTCGCCTCGGCTGCATGTGCGTCTGGCCTTCCCTCCCTACCGCGGTATGGGAGTTATCGAGTGATGTCCTGAAAGAGCTTCTGCTCGTCGCTCTTCTTCTCCGCGCGAAGCGAGCGCGTAATCTCGAAGTGTCGGTTGGCTTCAGCGGTACGACCCATCTGCTGGTAGGCGCGGCCCAGCGAATAGTGAGCGTAGTCGTTTTGGGGATCCAGCTTCAATGCGTGTTCCAGAAATCCCGCGCCAAGCTCCAAGTTGCCCTTCTTCAACTCAACTTCGCCGAGCAAGAGATACGATCCGGTAAAGCTCTCATTGAGCCAAATAGACTGTTTCAAAGCCCTCTCGGCTTCGTCGTACTTCTTAAGACGGGTATAAGCATCGCCTAGCCGCCAGTAAACCAGCCAGACGGTGGGATTGATGGCCAGCTCTCTTTTGAACTCCTCGAGTGCGCGTTGCGGATTGGTCTGGTAGAGATAGACTTCACCTAGAAGAAAATGCGCCATAGGAAGCCGCGGGTCGAGTTCCAACGCCCTCTGGATCTCCGGCTCGGACCGGTCTTCCATGCGCTGGCGGACCATCATCTTGGCGAGCATGAGATGAGCCATGGCGCTATCGGGAGGAACCGCGAACATCTCTGCGAAGGCAGCGCGGGCGGCCTCCCACTGCTGGATCTTCAAGTAGCAGACGCCCGTCAAATATGGGTCGTCGATCTCACTTTTTGTCAGGTGGGTGCCCAGCTTCAGCAGCAGAGGCAATGCTTGCGGGCAGTCGCCTAGAGAATAGTAGGTCAGAGCCAGCAACTGCGTGGATTCCCAGTCATCCGGGACCAGTCGCACCGCGAGTTGGAGATGTGAGATAGCCTGCTGGAACTTCCGATTCTGAAAATACGCTTTTCCAAGCTTCGCCTCAAGCCCAGGCGTCTTTGGCTCCTTTTCAGCCACCGTGTTCAGCAATGCGACGGCATCGCCGGCCTTACCCTGGCTCAAGAGAATCTCAGCCCGCTTGATGTCAGCGAGAGCCGGGGCGCTAGGCTGTTGCGCCGCCCCGAAGACTGCCTGACCCGGGACCAGCGACAACCGGGCGAACAGCACAAAAGATGCGCGGAACCGCACGCTCTGCGCACGGGTTACGCGTTTCTCTGATCGTCGGTTCGGTGCTGCCTCGCCGTAGCGTCTAAAAATCGAATCGAAGCCCAAACTGCCATCGTCTCATAATCTGGTTGGGCGCCAGACTAAAGATACGGCCCGCATTCCCGCAATCCACGCAGCCATCCGGGTTACCCAGATTGACGTGATTGAAAAAGTTGAAAGCTTCAGCCCGGAATTGAGCCTTTACCTTTTCAGTCACAGCGAAATTCTTGAAGAAGGATGCGTCGGTATTGAACCACCCGGGGCCGAGCATCGTATTGCGGCCCGCATTTCCGATGGTACCGGGAGCCGGACGCCTCCAGGGGCCGCTGGTTTCCCCGGGTTGGCCCGGCTGTCCACCGTCAAGGGGGCCATCTTGTGCTACACCCTGGTACCAGTGATCGCGGGACTGGCTGGAAACACCCGTGCTACCTACTTTGTCCGGCCGGCAAACGCCTACGTCCTCATCGGCGCCGCAGTTGGCGTAACTAACCGTAAAACCCTGCCCGCTCATCAAGATGACATTGGCATTAGCTTGCCAGCCGCCCACCACTAAATCCATCGCCCGCGACGCATTCCCCAGGAACCGCTTCCCTTTTCCAAACGGCAGTTCAAATATATTGGAAGCGACGAACACATGATCGCGCTCCCACTCGGGACGTCCGTAATTCACAGTTCGGTCGATAGGGTAGTATCCGGATTCATGATTCTTCGCGTGCGCGTAGGTATAGTGAGCCAGAATCGAGTAGCTGCCTGAGAAGCGTTTCTCGACCTTGGTCTGCAGCGAGTTATAGTGATTATCCGCATCGTTGCCAAAGTATCGGAACCCCTGGGTCCAGCCAAATTTCTGGTAATAAGGTTTGCGCTGATCGGTGCTTAGACCATCGTTAAAGCCGACCAGAGTGGGCTGGTTGAAATCGTAATCCGGCCCTTCACCTGCAAATACATGAGTTCCCTTGTTGCCTACATAGGCGGCTTCCACTACGAGAGTGGATGTGATCTGACGCTGGAACGAAGCATTCCATGCGTCCAAAGTGGCCAGCCGCATCTTTTTCGGATATACGAAACTTCTGATCCCGACGGGTAGGAGCGGATTTCCATTCGGTCCCTTTGGCTGCTTGTCGAGCACCGTATTCACGTCCAGGAATGGCGGGCCCTGCGAGAGATTGAACACGCTCTCGAAATCATTGGCGGGCGTGAGCTGCTGAATTCCAAGCACCGGCAGGTTCTGTGTCACGCTGTGCCCGAAAATGGAGCCGAAGGTTCCCACATCGAATGTCCGCCCATAACCGATGCGCACCACGGTCTTGGGATTCATTTGGTAAGCGATGCCCAGCCGCGGGGCCAGGTTCTTAAAGCTGTTCTTGACGAAGCCGTTTCGCGGTGTGCCATTGACGCCCGCGATCATCACTTCGCCGGTATCGATATTGATCCAGCCGCCTTTGCGATCGCCGGTCACCGTTTGAGGGTAATAGATCTCCCAACGCAACCCGTAATTGAGAGTCAGTTTCGGGGTGATACGCCATGTATCTTGACCGTAGAAGAACTGTCGATTTTGCCGTTCGCCGGCATCCAGAGAATTGGATACATATCGCTGGAAGCTGTTCACATCACCGATCAGATAGCTGGCCAGGCTCAGACCCCCTCCGCTGGGCCCTCGCGTGGTGTCGGGAGTGAAATAGAGCTCGCCCGAACGGTGTTGATCGCTGGGAACCCGCAGGTTCTGCAAGTAGCGGAAATCAACCCCGAATTTGAAAGTGTGGTTATTGTGAATGTAGGACCAGTTATTGACAAACTGGAACTGCTGCATCTTTTCGATCAACGGGCAGTTGCAGTTGTTGTACAAGGAATATCCGAAATCGAACCCCCCGCTTGCGGGTCCTCCCGTGATGCCGAAGTGAGGCATGCTCAGGGTGGTGGGATCATTGGAGAAATTTAGTCCCGGAGCGCCTGCGTCCTGGGCAAAGGAACCCGTGGCAAGAGGGTTGACGAAGATCCGCTGGCGATAGAGACCGAAACGGAAGTCCGTTAACACATGGGGATTCACGGTGTAATCAAAGCCGGCCGCCAGACTCTGGGGCCGGGTGTCGCCCTTGCCGACGTAGCCGATACTGCTCAGCTGCGGCCCCCCGGCAATCGCACCGAATGCGCCGGGCGCCTGCTTAAGGAATTGCGTGAATGTGTAGCGGCCAAAGAAGCGCAAGTTGTTGCTCTGAAAATGATCAATCCGCACGTTGAAAACATCTCCGTTGAAAATGTCATTGGCGGAGGTAGAGAAATTGGGGTCCGTCGGTGCGGCGCCGCCAATATTGGGCAACGGCAGAAGACCGAGGAGCTTGATCGCCGGCTGTGACAGACGGGCGTTCGGGATGATATTGCCGGTGAACTGCTGCCGGTCTGCCGGCGTTGCGCCGCTCAGCGGGTCGTAAATGTTTTGGCCGGACGCGGCCGCCAGAGCAGAGAGGTCACCCGTTCGCTCGGCCGCCGTGGGAACACGCATGAGGATAGAACCAGCATCCTTGGCGCGAGTTCCTTGATAGTCACCGAAAAAGAAAGTCCTATTCTTGATGATGGGTCCACCCACAGATCCGCCAAACTGGCTCCAGAGGCTTTGTGGGAGAAGCCTGCCGCTGGCGTCGAACGGAACCGATTGCGTAAAGGGATCGCGCGCCTGGGTCAGATCGTTGCGGCGGAACATGAAGGCGCTGCCATGGAGGTCGTTGCTGCCCGACTTGGTGGAAGTGGTGACCACACCTGCGTTGGCCTGCCCAAATTCCGCATCGTAGTTCGCGCTCGTGACCTTAGCTTGAACCACCGAATCGAGGTCCGGGACGACGATCATGTTCCCATACATGAAATCCCGGTTATCGGTTCCGTCCAAAAGATAGCCTACCCCGGTAAAATGCTGGCCGTTGACGTTCACTGCAATTCCACCCTGCGGATTCTCCGTCGACGTGTCGCTCCAGTTGAATTGAATAGTTCCTGGAGTGAGGAGCAGAAACGTAGTGAAGTTGCGGTTAATGCTGGGCAGATCCGCCACCGATTTTTCGCTCAAAGTTGTCGCCACGTCCGTCCGTTCAGCCTTCAGGAGCGGCACTTCTTCCCGGACATCGATTGTCTGGCTCAAATCGCCAGGCTGCAACGTAACATCCACCGTGGTGACGGTGTCTACCGCCAAGGCTACATTCTCCTGAACCGCGACCTTGAAACCCGCGAGTTCGACGCGTACGCGGTAGCGCCCGATAATCAGGTGCGTCTGACTATAATTGCCCGATTCGTTAGTGGCGGTCGAGTAGCTAACGTTTCGTAACAGGTCCGTAACCGTGACGGCGGCTTTGGGGACACCGGCACCGGAAGAATCGTAGACCGTCCCGGCGATACTGCCGTACACTGCCTGAGCGTAGGCGTTGGTCCCGGAGAGCGCCCAGGCCAGAAATAGGAACGAAGCCAAAACGTTTATGTGGGGCCAATAAGTCGACTCGTGTCGACGTAGGCGACAAAAAAAAGAAACTCCAAACGAAGCCAATTCCGCCTTGGGTCGGGGTACTAGATCGACTTTCATGCCAGAGCGAAACTCCGTGTTTTGCATTTCGTTCATCCTCCTATAGTCCTGACCCCACTCACGCAACATCGGTTGGGTGCCCCAGGCAGTTACCGATGAGTTGTCCCGCTCGGAACAACAACCGTCCATCCTCAACTGGTTCATGATGTTATATCGACCCCATTCCATTGTCAAGAAATTTTCGCCCTCCGAACCTCTGGGCTAACGTGGACGATGGAGTCAATAGACCCCGGATCGGCTGTACAATCGGGAAATCAAAGAGTCCATTGATGACCGGTTCAGGACGCCTGCGCAGCTATCGGTCGGATAGCCTCGCCCGAATGAAGCCGGCCACGGTACTTTGGTTGGGGACGGTTGTGTGCTCGCTGCCAGCCGTGACCGGCCAGAATGAAAGTCATACTCCGTCGCTCCGGCCAGCTCAGACAGTCTCACGAGGAAATACGGCCGCCGGAACAAGCTATGTTGGGTCCAGAATCTGCGCCGGATGTCATCCTTCTATTTTTTCCAGTTATATCAAGACAGGCATGGGACGCTCGGTGGTCCCAGGCGACGACAAGTCTCTGGTCGAGCGGCTTACTGTACCCACTACGATATTTGACGAGAAAACGGCGCAATTCTTCCAAGTCTTTCGCAAGGAAGGAAAGCTCTACCAGAGCCAGTACGCCGTCGACAGCGGCGGAAAGGAAGTTTTTCGTCAGACGTGGCCGCTGGCCTACGTGCTTGGGGCGGGCGAGAACGGCTTCGGTTTTATGATCTATCGGGATGGCCACCTGTTCGAGGCGCCACTGACGTATTACACGCGGCCGCGAGCCTGGGGGCTCTCGCCCGGCTACGAGGTGCGAAATGATGGGTTTGGCCGGCCGATTCTGGCGCAATGTATTGGTTGCCATAGCGGGCGACCGCAGCCCGTGCCAGACCGAGCAGGCGCTTATCGGGATCCGCCCCTCGCGGAGCTGGCTGTAGGCTGCGAGACCTGCCACGGACCCGGGGAACAGCACGTTGCCGAGCGGCAGACCGGGCGCGCCCCGGCGGCAGGCGCCGACACTAATATCGTGAACCCCGGACGTCTGCCAGGCTGGCTGGCGGACAACATCTGCATGAAATGCCATCAAGGTGGAGACGTTCGCGTGGTCCAGCCCGGGAAGCAGGAACAAGACTTCCGGCCGGGTACGCCGCTCGACAATGTCACGGCGATTTTCAAGGTGCCGCTCCATCGCGACTCGCCGGCGCAATCGGTTCTGTTGGAGCACCATTTCGCCATGACGCTGAGCAAGTGTTACCGGGCGAGCGCTGGGCGGCTCCGTTGCATCACCTGCCATAGCCCGCATTCACAGCCCGCCGGGCGGGACGCCGAGGAGTTTTACCGGAACAGATGCCTGGGATGTCACCGCCCCGAGAACTGCACACTCCCGGTTGAGGCGCGTCTGCGTAAGAGCCCGGCTGACGCCTGCGCCACTTGTCACATGCCCAAGCGCGATATCACCACTATCACGCACGCGGCGCTTACCGATCATTCGATTGCCGCCCGCCCCGGAGAGTCATACCCCGAAGAAGCGTTTCCGTCGCACGCGCTGAGCGGGACGGGTCTTCTGCATTTGACCGCGACGCCTGGCGAGACCCCATCCAGCGTTCCCGCCGTGACGCTGCTCCGGGCCTATCTCGACCTGATCCGCGACGGCCACCAGGAATTCGCCCTGAGAATGGACGACCTGCTGAACCAGCTTGCCCTTAGCGCTCCCATCAATCCTGTCGTTCTTGTGGCGCTGGCCAACAGGGCGGCCGTGAAAAACACACCGGAGAGCCGGACGGCAGCGATCGGGTATCTCTCGCGCGCCCTCCGGAACGGCGCTAAGTCGCCCGAGGACTTCCTACTGCTGGCCGAACTCTATGGCCGTGACAATCGGCAGGCGGAGGCCATCCAAGTTCTGGAAAAAGGTCTGGAGATCAATCCCTATTTCCGGGAGCTGTACGAGGCTGCCGTTTCTCATCAGTTAGCGCTAGGGCATATCGCGGACGCGCTCAAAACTATCCGCAAAGGGCTGGATTTGTTTCCAGATGACAGGGCGCTTCGCATGATCCAGAACGAAGTACCGAGATGACCCGCGCCCAATTGCCAGCCGCCGGCGCGTTAAACTGAGTCCCGGGAAATGAAGAAGGCATTCCTGAGTAGTCTGGCTATGCTTTGCGCAGCACTGCCGGCGGCAGAAGAGAGTACGATCCGCTTCGAGGATATCGCCCAAAAATCGGGCCTCCTCTTTACATCCGACAGCTCTCCAACACCGAATAAGAACCAACCTGAAACCATGGTCGGCGGCGTCGCGCTATTCGACTACGACAACGATGGCTATCTTGATGTCTACCTGGTAAACGGCGCGGCTATTCCGTCGTTGAAGAAGGAGTCGCCAAGATACTGGAACCGCCTTTATCACAACAATCGTGACGGAACGTTCACCGACGTGACGGAAAAGGCCGGCGTGACTGGAGAGGGTTATGGGATGGGCGTGGCCATCGGCGACTACGACAACGACGGCTGGCCAGATATGTTTCTGGCCAACGTCACAAAAAATCAGCTTTATCACAACAATCACGATGGCACCTTTACCGATGTCACCAACAAGGCGCACCTGTCCGGCGGCGTGCTGGACGGCAAGAAGATGTGGTCTATCGGGGCCGGCTGGTTCGATTTCAACAACGACGGCCATCTGGATCTCTTCGTCTCCAATTACTGCAAGTGGGAAGTAAACAAAGACCCTGTTTGCGGGCCGCCGGGCATACGCGCCTACTGTCATCCCAAGAACTACCAGGCGCTCCCCAACACGCTCTATCGCAACAACGGCGATGGCACATTCACGAACGTGTCGGCCGAAATGGGCGTCAGCAAATCCTACGGAAAGGGAATGGGCGTCGTATTCGCGGATTACGATCACGACGGGTTCATGGATGTGTTTGTCGCCAACGATAACGCGCCTAACCAACTCTTTCACAACCTGGGCGGCCAGAGTTTCGAGGAAGTGGCGCTACAGGCGGGTGTCGCCTACCCCGAATCCGGCGCTTTCATCTCGGGCATGGGAGCCGATTTCAAAGATATCGACAACGACGGTTACGAGGACCTCTGGCACACCGCCATCGAGGGCGAATCGTTTCCGCTCTTCCGAAACTCAGGCAAAGGCGATTTCACCGAGATCACGGACCCGAGCGGCGTGGGACGCGCCACGCGCCAGATGTCGGGATGGTCGAACGGTATTGCCGATTTCGATAACGACGGCTGGAAGGACCTGTTCGTCGCGCGCGGCAACGTGCACGACAACATCGCAAAAATGTCTGTCCGCAAGTACGAAGAGCCAAACACCGTTTTCCGCAACTTGGGGAATGGGAAATTTCAGGACGTGAGCGCGGACGCCGGCCCGGATTTCCAGAAGGCCGCTCCCCATCGCGGCCTCGCGCTCGGCGACATGGATAACGATGGCCGTATGGACGCGGTTGTCACCGTCCTCAACGGCAAAGTGGAATACTTCCACAATATTTCCCGGAACAACAACCACTGGATTCTCTTGAAACTCACCGGCGTCAAAAGCAATCGCATGGGCCTGGGGACGCGCGTCCGGATTACAACGGATGAAGGCAGGCAGCAGCACAATCACGCCACCACCAGCACCGGCTATGCGTGCTCAAGCGATCCGCGCGTGCACTTCGGCCTGGGCAGCTCGAAAATGGTGAGGGAGATCGAAATCGCCTGGCCCAGCGGCATCTATCAAACCCTGCACAATGTTGCCGCCGACCAGATCATCGCGATCACGGAAAAAGCGGGCGAGACGGCCTTACATTAGCTGGGAGAATCCGTTTGCCGTGAAGCATTATTCCTGCTGCAGCGTGCGTTGCCGCCCTTCATCCAAACGCTTTTCGGCTTCTTGCTGGACGCGGCGGGCGGCGTCGCGCTCGCGGTCGCCATCATCCTTCCGCTTCAACCGGTAATAGACGGTGGCCAGCGCGGCGTGAGCCTCGGCGAAGTCCGGATGGTCGCGGATCAGCTCCTCCAACTCTTCGCGGGCCTTCTCTGTGCGGCCTTGCACTGAATGAATGGAGGCCCGCTGATATAGAGCGCCCGCGTCGGTTGGACGCACGCGCAACGCGGCTTCAGTGTGAGCCAAAGCCTCATCGAGCTCGCCCTCCTGCCGGAGCACCGTCGCCGTCTCGATGTTGGCCGTGAAATCGTTGGGGTTCCCTTTCAGTTCCGCGCGGAACTGTTCGGCCGCCGCGTGCGGGTTGCCGATCTCCCTTAGCACCTTCCCGTACAAGGAATGCGCTCCCGGCAGATTGGGATTCAACTCGATCGCCCGCGCCAAGCGCCCGGCGGCGGCAACCATATTCTGGCGCAGGTATTCGCTTTGACCCAGAAGATATGCCGATTCCGCCGATTCGCCGTCACGCAGAATACGATCCAACAGCACCTGCGCGTCCGCCGTTCGATTCTCCCGCAGCAGCGCGATGCCAAGCATATAGATGACCGCGTGATCGTCGGGATACTCCTCCTGAAGCGGTGCGAGCAATTCCACTGCCTTCCGCGGCTCGCCGGTTTCTAGCAGACAGTCGGCCAGAAGAAGGGCCGGCTTCAGCTCGAGCGGCTGCAGCTTGTGAAGCAATTCCAAGTCTTGGACCGCTTCGGGAAGCCTTCCGACCTTGTAATACGCCAGCGCCAGGTTCATTCTTACCTGCGGATTATTCGGGAGTTTCCGGAGCGCGGCGTTGTATTCAGGAATGGCTTCCGCAAACTTTCCGTCTTCGACCAGCGCCGCGCCCAGGTTCGAGCGGATCTCGGCGGCATCGGGATAATTCTTGAGGAATTCACGATAGAGCCGGATGGCAGTTGCCACATCGCCGGCCTGGTGGGCCGCGACGGCGGCACGCAGTAAGTCCGGTGATGGCGGGGCTTGCGCCGGTGAGGCGGGAGCCCCTGGCGACAAGGCGAGCAAGAGAAGGAGTACAACCAGCACAGTGTGTTTTTTACGGCGATGCGACGGTGTAATTTACGCTTCCGGTGGCCGATTCGCTTCCCTGGAGCGCAGTGATTCGCAGCTCACAATTTCCGGGTCGCAGGGCTGCGCCCACAATCATGGGGATGGTCCCGGAGGGATCCGGCGGCGGAAGATCGGCGGTTTGCTTCGCGAGCACCTGCCCGCCAGAGAGGAACTCGACCTGAATCTTGGGCTTCTCGGCGTTGGCCTTGTCGGGGTAGACCACGAAGTACACGACCGGCTTGGCGGTCGACTTCAGCGCCGATGCAGCCATGGGGACCATGCGTTTGCCCTGGAAAACGAGCGGATCGGAAGCATCCGGCCGACCGCTGACGGGCTCAACCTGCTGCACCAGAACCACACTGCTCATACCGACACCCCCGCTTCGCGCCGGAATACTCAGCGGGAACACGTTCGCCGTCGACCGGCCTCCCTCGCGATCGACCGCCGCGGCTTCGACGGTGTAGTAGCCGGAGGCAAGGCTGACCGGGTGCGTATAAGTAATGGAGCTGGCGCGCACTGCCGGCAGATTGTCGTCCGGGATCTGGTAGGGGGCATCCACGCTGTAACGGTCCACGATCTGCCCGCTCGCATCCTTCACCAAAGCGAGCAGTGAAACGTGAAACTTGTGGGTTTTATGCTCCAGGTCGGGCGTTCCGATCAAACTCGCGCCCGGTATTTCGAAAGCCAAAACGTTTTGCGCATGGGTGCCATCATTCTGGAACATGAAAGCCGCGGACTGGAAATCGAAAGTATGCGGCAGCGGTTTGGCGTTCAGCACCGCCAGAGCGGTGGTTTCAAATGGCGCGAGCGTCGAAGCGCCATTCAAATCCGGCATGGCGAAATACCCGGTGCGGCTCTCCACCTGCAAATCGGCGCGAGCCAGCTTCACTTCAATTTTCCGGAGATGCCCGTCGTACTGCTCGGACGAGGGATGATATGCCGCTTCGTAGTGAGCGTCGAAGTCTTCAATAATGCGCTGGAACGGCTTCCGATAGTCGTTGGTGTTGGCGATCAGAAAGCCGCCGGTGCCCTCAGACAGCTCCCGAAGACTCGCCTGCGTGTCCGATGTGCGCACGGCGCTGTTCACATTGTCGTTTTGCCGGCTCTTTTCCTTCATGGCGGCCAAGCTGGAGTTGGCGGCAGCCTGAGTTCGGCTCACCCCCGCCACCTGGCCCACGGCGTTGTTACCAGCCTGGATCGTATCGGTTTGACTGAGGCCCTCGGTGTCGAGAGCATAGACGGTGACGCCCGATCGATTGGCATTGTCGAGAATCGACTGGAACCGCTTTGGGTCGCCCGTGGTCACAAGGCCCGTCGTCACGAGTAGAACCGTCTTCCGTCCCGGCAGAGTGCCCAGTTCCTTGATCATCGTAATGATCTTGTCGGTTTCGTGCATGCCAACGATATTGCTGAAATCGCTGCGTTCGCGCACTTGATCTCCCCGCAAGACATTTGCTCCCAAGTCGTTCGAAACGTCCGCGCCAGCGTATGTGGTCTTGCTGATCTCGCCTCCCGTGATCTGCAAGGTCACGTTGGCAGAGCGAGATCCAACCGCCGCGACGATGGTCGCCTGCGTCGGGTTGGCGGTAAGGATCGCTTCCGAGGCCCTCGAGAAATCCATGGGCCGTCCATTGAAAGCACTCTGCGCCGCCTGCAGCAGTTCCTTGCGGTTGTTTGTGAAGGGATATATCGCGGTGAGGCGGTCGTTAAGATTGAAGACTCCAACATACGTGTCGGGCTGCAGATCGTTCTTGATGAACTCCTGAACAGCGTCAATGGCACGGGTTCTCGCGACCGGATCCAGGTTATGGAAAACGATGCAAACCACATTGACGGCGTGGAGAGAGCGCGGCGATACGGTTCCCGGTTCCTTCTTGGTCTCGATTGCGGCCTCGCGGTGCTGCACTTGATGACTCGCTACCGGACGGAAACTGAGGATCTTCTGACGCACACCGTCCTCGTAGATTTCCACGTCGTCAGGCTTCAGATTTTTCACCTGGCGGCCACGCTTATCGCGAACGACCAGGTCGAGAATAACCTCGCTTGTCGTCACCCGGATCGCCGGTCCAGCGTCGGCAGGGGGCGCGTTCTGGGCCGCGACTCGTCCAGTGAGCAGCATCGCCAGGCAGATAAAAAGCGCAATACCAAGCTTCTGCATCTGTTAGATTCTATCGCTTCCAGATGCCGGTGCGCCGACGTTGTTGTCCGGAAACGCGATTTCCCGTTGTATTCTCAAATCTATGCGCCGCCAAACCCTATTGTTGTGCGTGCCGGCACTGGCGCTGGTGGCAGACGTTGTTCTGGGCCCGATCGGTTTCGAGGAAATCGCGGACCACGCCGGAGTCCACTTCGTCATCAACAACAGCGAGACTCCGTTGAAGCAGCAACCGGAGCCACTGGTTGCGGGCGTTGCGCTCTTCGATTACGACGGGGATGGGTATCTCGACATCTACTTTGTCAATGGAGCGGGCATGCCCTCGCTCGCGAAAGAGGGTCCGCAGTACAAGAACAGGCTCTTTCGCAATAACGGAAATTTGACCTTCACGGACGTCACGGACAAGGCGGGGCTCGGCGGCGCCGGCTACGGCATGGGCTTGGCGGTGGGCGACTATGACAACGACGGCCGGCCTGACCTGTACGTGGCAAACGTCAATGGAAATCAGTTGTTCCACAACAACGGCGATGGCACGTTTACCGACGTGACGAAGAAGGCCGGGGTGGGCGGCGGCGTATTCCAAGGCAAGAAGATGTGGTCCGTTGCAGCTGCGTGGGTCGATTACAACAACGATGGCCTCGCGGATCTGTTTGTATCGAACTACTGCCAGTGGGATCCTACGGCTGGGCAAGCCTGCCAGACCAATGGAGAACGTTTGTATTGCAGCCCTCGCTACTATAATCCGCTTCCCCACACGCTCTATCGCAATGACGGCAACGGCACCTTCACTGACGTCTCTGCCGAGACCGGCATCGCAGCCCATCCCGGGCGCGGCATGGGAGTGGCGATCGCCGACTACGATGGCGACGGCTACCCTGACATCTTCGTCGCCAACGACGACGCTCCCTTACAACTGTTCCACAACATCGCCGGCAAGCGCTTCGAGGAAGTCGCCTTGAATGCGGGCGTGGCATTCGCAGAGAACGGCAACGTGGTTTCGGGCATGGGCGTGGATTTTCGCGACGTGTTTAACAAAGGACTGCCGGCGCTTTGGGTGACGGCTATCGAAAAGGAAACGTTTCCGTTGTTCGTCAATCTAGGACAAGGGCAGTTCGCGGACAAAACCGCGGCTGCCGGGCTGGCCCTGGACACTTACGAGATGTCGGGCTGGTCCA
>DATLVQ010000698.1:0-4096 GCA_035577325.1 Bryobacteraceae bacterium
GCGCAGCGCGGCGACGACTGCCTCGTGGCCGTCCATCGATCGTGCGGGGCGGCCCTTCTGTTCCAGCGAATGCGTGCGCGATTCCACCAGAAGATCGTTCAGCGTTGCCATGATGCTCATCACGACGCGATTGCGCGTGGACCGCGCCAGAATCGCATGAAATGCTGTATCTTCGACGATGGCCGATTGGCTGGTCTTAAGCTTCTGTCGTTGCGTGTCGAGGATGCGTTGCAAATCGTCCAGATCTTCTTTTGTCGCACGCAGAGCCGCGACGCGGGCCACCGCGGGTTCAAACATGCGGCGTACATCCATCAATTCATCCTGCAAATCGGAACGGTAAGCCATGACCGAAGCCAGGGGAGCAACCAACCGGTCCACCGATAACTCGCGCGCAAAGGTGCCTTGACCGTGTCGCGTCTCGATCAGACCAATTGTTTCGAGTGTGCGCAAAGCATCTCGAATCGATCCGCGGCTGACGCCGAATCGCTCCGCCAGATGGCGCTCCGAGGGAATCGGCTGGCCCGGCGGAAATGTCCCGTCGAGCATCAACACGCGAATCCGGTCGGCCACCTCTTCGGCCACACGTGTTTTCTTGATGGGCGTAATGAGGCGAGATTCACCGTCGGAAGGGTGCGCGAAACGCTTGACAGCATCGCGCCTCGATGCTAAAGTTTCGTTCTCAACTGGTTCAATCACTGATCCAGTGTACCACAGATCGACATGAGCGAGAAGCTTTTTGAGTTCATGACTTCCGGTTCCCCTACCGCCGTCTCGGCCGCGATCGAGCAACTCGCGGTGGGACAGGGCAGCCTTACCGCCATCGTTGTCCCTTGGGAAAGCGATCGCACCTCATTGTCCATGGCTATAGCCTCGACTCAAGGGGAGGGATGGGCGCTGGAGCACACCAACCTGGGTACGATCCGCCTGACCGACATGGGAAACGAAAACACCCGCGTGGAAATCCTCGCGGACCTGAGTTTTCATGCCGAGAATCAAAGGCTCGCCAAACTTTTCGGCCGATTCAGTAGCGAAATTCAATCTCGATTTCAGGAAGCCAAGTGACAGATCCTTCGCCGTCCTCGCTTGCGACCACGCTCACGTTGCGTGTTGCGGAAGCGCGCGTCGAGGATGTGGGTCGCGCCATTGCGCGCCTCGCGCCTGCCGATCTGCAGCGCATCGGCGCCCATCCTGGCGACGTGGTGAAAGTTACGGGCGGCACCTCTTCCGTTGCGCGCGTCGAAATTTCCGACGAACAACATGAAGGACTCGTGCAGATCGACGGCACGGCACGCAGCAATTGCGGCGTGGGATTACAGGAACAGGTAACCGTTGCGGTCATCGAGCACTCGCAGGCCGTCGCCGTGCGGCTCTCGCCCATGTGGATTGGCGCGGCTCCCGCAATCATCGCGCCCGAACGGATAGTCGAAGATCTGACAGGCGTGCCGGTCATGCAGGGCAATATTGTGCGCGTGCCAACCTTTGCCAAGGCCGTAAATTTCCAGGTTGTGCGCACGATTCCGTCCGGCCCTGTGGTGATCGGGCCGAAAACCGACATTCGCATCGTGGAAGGTGAGCAGACCGCGGTGCGCGCTCCCGCGGTATCTTACGAAGATATTGGCGGCCTCGAACGGGAAGTAGCGCGCGTACGCGAGATGGTCGAACTGCCGTTGAAGCACTCGCGTATCTTCGAACGATTAGGAATTTTTGCTCCCAAGGGAGTTTTGTTATACGGGCCTCCAGGCACGGGCAAGACTCTGCTGGCGCGCGCCGTTGCTGCAGAAAGCCGCGTGCACTTCATTCCGCTGAACGGTCCGGAAATCATGCGCAAGTTTTACGGCGAGAGCGAAGCCAAGCTGCGCGAGGTTTTTGAGGAAGCCGCACGGCGGGCTCCGTCCATCCTCTTTATCGATGAGATTGACGCCGTGGCTCCCAAGCGCGCCGAAGTTTCGGGGGAAGTGGAAAAACGCGTGGTTGCGCAACTGCTCAGCCTGATGGACGGATTCGTGTCGCGCGGGCAGGTAGTCGTTATTGGCGCGACCAATATCCCCGAAGTTCTGGATCCCGCCCTCCGGCGGCCCGGGCGATTCGATCGCGAAATTGAAATTGGCGTGCCCAACACGCAGGCGCGCCTGCAGATTCTGAAAATACACACGCGCTCCATGCCGCTCGCACCGGATGTCAACCTGCAGGAAATCGCCGAACATTCCCACGGATTCGTGGGCGCCGATCTTGAAGCGCTATGCCAGGAAGTGGGCATGATCGCGTTGCGCGGATTTCTGGCCACCGCGCCCCTGGAGACCGACGGCGCTCCGCCGGCCGATCTAAGCGGTTTACACGTGACGCGCGCGGATTTCCTAGCCGGTTTGAAGGAAGTGGAGCCGAGCGCGACGCGCGAATTTTTTATCGAGAAAAGTGGCGCGACATTTTCCGACATTGGCGGGCACGTCGACCTGAAACGGCTGCTGGATTCCGTGGTCGAGCATTCCCACATGCATAACGAGATCTACGATCAAGTGGGCCTCGCTCCGCCGCGCGGCATTTTGTTTGTGGGACCGTCCGGGACGGGTAAAACCGCCATGGCGCGCGCGCTTTCCGGCGAGAAGCAAATCCCGCTCATCGCGATTGACGGGCCGCAGCTTTATTCCAAGTGGCTTGGCGAATCCGAACGCGCGCTGCGCGAGGTTTTCAAGAAAGCTCGCCGTGCCGCTCCCTGCATTCTTTTCTTCGACACCATTGACGCGCTCGCCCCCAAGTTCGGCGCCGATCATCTTGGCTCCGATATTTATCAGCGCATTCTGAGCCAGCTCTTGCGGGAAATTGATAACCTGCGCGACGTTAAGGGCGTGCTTCTTCTTGCGGCTACCAATCGCCCCGAGCGCGTCGAGCCTGCGCTCTTGCGCAGCGGCAGGTTTGACTATATCCTTCCGTTCTCCAAACCCGGCGCTATGGATCGGGCGTCGATTCTGCGGATTTGTTCCCGGCGCGTCCCGCTCGCATCTGACGTGGATATCGACGAGTTTGCTTCCCGGCTGGAAGGTTCAACAGGCGCGGACATTGAAAGCCTGTGCAAGAAGGCGACGTTGCTGGCGATTGCCAAACATGCGGATGGCGAGCAGGGAGCCGCTTTCGTGGTTCGCCGAGACGAT
This sequence comes from Bryobacteraceae bacterium, assembly GCA_035577325.1. Lineage (GTDB taxonomy): Bacteria > Acidobacteriota > Terriglobia > Bryobacterales > Bryobacteraceae > QHXW01. Next base: position 3,147 of record DATLVQ010000698.1, read on the forward strand.
TTTGAATCCGTTCTGGATTCCCATCGCGGCAGCCCGGCGCCCCTGAAGGATGCCAGCGCAAGGTCCGGAGAATTTACCCTGGCCGCGCATCTTCATCTCGACAACAAAGAGGACCGAACATGAGCTATACAGAACTTACCGTGTGGACGCGCGGCATCATCATGGACAAAGAGGGCCGCGACATCGTGAATTCCGTCGGCGCTTCGGCCCGCATCGAGGGCAAGTTTTCGCAGTCGATGGAAAACTACGTCGACAACCCGGACCGCACCAATGCTCCCACGCGCAAATATTGCCGCGTGAGCGACAGCGAGATTGAGAATGCGCTTACCTACGAGAACGAGCATCCCAACATTGTCGTTCTGGTCGAGGGCACCATGGTCAAAGGCTGGGACTACATGCGCGGGATGCCCCCGGGCGGAACGCTGGTGATCAACACGCACTACACGCCCGAGTACATGATCCGCTTTGTGCCGGGAGCCGAGCGGTTGTCGCAGCTGGTGTGCGTGGATGCCGCCAAACTGGCGGATCACAAATGGCTTTACTACCGCCTGGGCGAACTTGGCCTCGACCGTTTGTCAACGGAAGGCGCCGCCGAACGAAGCAAGGCCGTCGCTCCGGACATTGCCGCGCCGCTTATCGCGGCCGTGGTGAAGACGACCGGAATCGTGAAGATGGAAACGATTGAACCCATGATTGCGAATAAAGGGGCGTTCCATGCGGCGCTGAAGGAATTGCACGTCATGCCGCTGAAGCCGGTAACTGCGTAAAAATTTCAGGGTGCGGGATTTCTCGAAAACCCCGCCGGAATAGGGATCAGATATGTCGACCAAAGGTACACACATTCCCGACTGGCTCAACGTGCCGTTTGCCGGAATCACGCCGGCGCCGTCACTGGAAAAGGGCCAGGATCTTTTTCCGACGGGTAATTGGCGCGCGATTCGGCCTGTCTA
>DATLVQ010000699.1:0-21739 GCA_035577325.1 Bryobacteraceae bacterium
TGATGTGCATCGTCTGAATGAACTTCTTCAACAATTGCGTGATCGAGGAAATACGGTTCTGGTGGTCGAACATGATCCTGATGTCATTAAAATGGCCGATCATATCGTGGACCTGGGTCCGCATGCAGGGAGTCGGGGCGGCCAGGTCATGTACGAAGGTCCGTTCAAGAACCTGTTGAGCGCGGACACGCTGACCGGAAAATATATGAAACAGGCGGTTTCGATCAAAAGCCATTTCCGTTCCGCAAGTGGAAAACTGCCGATCAAGAATGCAAGAGCCAACAACTTGCAGAACGTGAGTGTGGACATCCCGAAGAGTGTACTCACGGTGATCACAGGTGTGGCAGGCTCGGGCAAGAGCTCGTTGATTCATCAGACCTTTCTACGTCAACACCCGGACTCGATTGTGATCGATCAATCCCCTGTGGGTGTTTCGAGCCGGTCCAATCCAGGCACTTATACCGGCATCATGGACGAGGTGCGAAAGGCCTTCGCGGCCGCGAACAAGGTGAGCCCAGCCCTGTTCAGTTTCAATTCGGAAGGCGCCTGCGAGAACTGCCAGGGACTGGGCGTGATCTACACCGAGATCCCCGCGATGGGCGAGATCAAGTCGCGATGTGAGATCTGCGAGGGCAAACGATTTAAAGATGAAGTGCTGGAACACAAGCTCAATGGAAAATCCATCAACGATGTGCTGGAAATGACTGTCAGGCAGGCGCTGGAATACTTCAAGATCGACAAGATTACGAGCAAGCTACAGGCCATGAGCGACGTGGGCCTCGATTACCTGACCCTGGGTCAGCCGTTGAGCACGCTCTCCGGTGGCGAATGCCAGCGCATCAAACTGGCCAGTGAACTGCACAAACGGGGCAGCATCTATGTGCTGGATGAGCCCACAACCGGTTTACACATGTCAGATATCAGTCACCTGCTGGAGATCATGAACCGCCTCGTGGACGCAGGCAACACCGTTATTGTGATCGAACATAACACAAGCGTGATCAAGAATGCAGACTGGGTCATCGATATGGGCCCCGAAGGCGGCACGAAGGGTGGTAAGGTCATGTTCGAAGGCACGCCCGAGCAACTGCTCACCGCAAAGAATTCGCTGACCAGTGAGTACATGCGGAATTAACGTGACGTTGCGATATGCAAAGCCTCTTCATTTTCGTCAAAGAACTGCGCCACTCGCCGGAAAAAATCCTGGCAGGCGCTTACGGACCCTCGCATCTGGACGAGTGGGCGCCCTTCTGAATGCAGCAACCTGAACCATGGATTGGGGCGCGTGCCACCATGCGATCGTGTATACAATTGTGGGCCTGAAGGCGAACTGATTGGCGGCCGTCATTGAGGGTAAACAGGTCGGATGATTATGGCAAAGTACATACGCCACTGGTCCGCATTATCCATGTGCCCGATCTCCCAGTTGCTGATGGTCTGCTCGCTCGCGAGCGCCGGCGAAAGCGGTTATCTGGGCCGCGACGTATGCGCCGGTTGCCACAAAGATATCGCGATCATGCAGTCCCGAACGAACATGGCCCAGGCCTGGCCGGGTGTTGCCACCCAACAACTCCCGCCGAATTATTCCGAGATATACGCGGAAGGCCCGGCTCCAGTGATTGAGTATGCGTTCGCCAGAACCGGCCGGAACATGCAATATCGAGTGCAAATGCCAGGGCAGCCGCTGCTCGAGTTTCCGGTGGAAGCCACTATCGGCGGCGTACGGCACGGGATCAGTTTTCTGGTCCGGGTGACCGCTCTGGAAGGTTTGCCTCTGTCGCGTCCGGCTCTGGTGGAAGCGCGGTACTTTCACTATGCGCAACAGAACCGGCTGGCACTCGAGCTCGGTTTTCCCGAAGAGAAACCCTCGACTTATGAGACGGCTCTGGGCCGTGTACTCACTCCGCTGCTGGAAAAGAGATGCCTCGCCTGTCACGGCGCACTGCGAACTCGCGGAACTCGCGTCGAGAGCGGCATAGATTGCGAGAGCTGTCATGGCCCGGGCCAAAGGCACTTAGCCGCGCTCGGCGCGCACTCGCGAGACCTCGGCATATTGAACCCGAAGAAGCTGCCCGTTGCTGAACGGATGCGCCCATGCGCGCAGTGTCACGCAGGCTCCAGTGTCGTCGAAGATCCGATTCCGTACGACACGCTGATCTCCAATCAAGTCACAGCGTTGAAAAATACCGAGTGTTGGCGACAAAGCGGAGGTGAAATCACGTGCTCAGACTGTCACGATCCGCATCGGGACGCGTCCGCTCTGGTGCTTTCCGCCAAATCCGAAAAAGCGTGTTTGCGATGCCATAGCGCCAAATTGACGAATCACGCAGCTTTGTGTCCGGTGGATCGCATCAGCGGTTGCACCGGATGTCATATGCCTGACCAGACACGCGGCGCGTTTGTTATGGCGGATCACTGGATTCGCGTCCATCCCGAGCAAAAGATCGAAGTCGCAGCCCACAATCCGGCTTGGCGAACAAAGATTCCTCCGAAGCATCTGTATCTCCGTATGATGGTTTTTAACGACCGGGAAAAAGCGTCGGCAGTCCGCCAGCAACTTCTCGCAGGCGGATCTTTCTTCGAACTTGCCAGGGCCAATTCGATCGACCGAGCCACCGCAGACACGGGCGGATACTTGGGGGATCTCGATCGCAGCCAACTTGATCCCGCGTTGTCTGCGGCGGCGCTGAAACTCCAGCCTGGAGAGATCTCGAATGTAGTTGAATCAAACGGAAAGTACTTCACCCTGCAGCGTCTGCCGCGGGATTTCCGCGAGGATGCCGCAGCGACATTTAATAAGGCGATGGAGCTGCGGAAGCAAGGCAAACTCGAGGAATCGAAAAACAAATTATTCGAAGCATTGAAAACCTATCCGCGGCTTCTGCGCGCCCTCAACTGGCTCGCCGCCATGTACACGCAGGGCGGCAATCCGGGCGTTAGTGTTAGGATTCTGACTCTTGCAACCCGGCTCTATCCGGAGGACAGCGACGCCCATTTTAACCTCGCACTCGCCTATGGCGCGATGGGTAACGCGGAGGAAGTCGCCGAATACCGGCGCACCATGGAAATCGATCCCGATCTTGTCGTGACCTATATCAATTGGGGCGCCGCGCTCTATGAAAAAGGCCAGTACCAAGACGCTATCAAGGTCTATCGACAGGGGATCAATGTAAATCCCCTGCTTGCCTCTCTTCACTACAGCCTGGCGCTGGCATTGGAACAGGAAAAGAAGACAGCCGAAGCGAAGGCGGAGATGGCACTGGCGAGGAAGATCGATCCAAACGTGGGCACGCGGTAAATTACGGCGGCAACACGGCCGGCGCCTGCTTCTTCCAGCCACGAACCGGGGTCGGGCTGCTGCCACGCCCAGCATGATGAGCAAAGGTGTTTGCATCTGGCGACGATACGCCGGGTGCAGGGGTTCCACCTTGATGCCCCAGCCTTCATTGGCTGCGGGGTACTCCTCGGCCAGGTTGCCGGCCAAGACATCCATCACCGCTTGCGCTTGAGGAATGCTCACACCTGCCTTCAGCCTCGCCTGCGTTTGCAGATCACGCGAAGTGCCGCGACCGGCCTCGCTCCTCTCTTCCTGCGAGAGCACCAAGGGCACAAAGACATCCCTCTCCTGGTCCCAGGTGAACCGGAATGATGCAGGCATCACGCCCACAATCGTGTAGCGCCTCTCGTCCAGTTCGATCGTCTTGCCCAGGATCGCGGGGTCGGAACCGTAACGCATCTGCCATAGGCTATGGCCGATGACCGCCACCTGATCGTGGCCGGCCTGCATCTCTTCCGGCACAAGAAAGCGCCCTCGCTGCGGCGGGATACAAAACATCGGCAGCAACTCTGCGGAAGCCCTGATGCCACCAATACTCTCGGGCCGCTTTCCGTGATGTTGAATCCGGACCAGCGATAGTAGGCGACCTGCTGAAAGATGCCGGTCTTTTCGATGTCCACGATGTCGGGGCCGAGACGCCCGTCTGAATGTAGCCCTCGCCTTTTTGATTGCGCCATTGGCCGAGCCCCACGAGCTGTTCCGGATTCGGATAAGGTAGCGGGCGAAGGATCACGGCATCCACCAGGCTAAATATGGCCGAATTGACCCCAATGCCCAATGCCAGTGTAAGGACCGCCACGGCTGCGAAGCCTGGATTCTTGGCCAATACGCGAAGACCGTAGCGAATGTCCTGAAGTAGTGTCCGCATCACTTAGCTCAATACGGTTGCGAGACGCGGAGTAGCGTATCCACCCGCACGAGGCGCACGAAGCGCTTCGCCAACAGACCGGCCGCTGCCAGCAGGATCACCATCAGTGCCGTCTCGGCGATAATCAGTGTGCGCATCATTCTCATTCCCGCCGATCCGTGCGCACTACCGCGTGTCAATGTCGCCTAGAATCATTAAAATCTTCAAGAAATCGGATCGCTCTATTGGACCGACTCTTTGATTTGACAGCTGTCGAACCTATTGAATGTATCCGCCTCTATTTGTGGCGTCGGGCAGCAGATCGGTCGACTGCAGGTTCCACAATCGTTGATAGAGCCCATTCTCGATCTTCACAAGCAAATCGTGGCTACCTTCTTCGATAATATGGCCATCCTTTACAACGACAATGCGATCCATCTTGCGGATCGTGGAAAGACGATGGGCAACGGCGATCACGGTTCTGCCGATTACAAGCTTGGCGAGCGAATCTTGAATGTAGACCTCGGATTCGGAATCCAAACTGCTCGTCGCTTCGTCGAGCACAAGAATGGGCGCGTCCATAAGAATGGCCCGGGCGATGGCAACGCGCTGACGCTCGCCGCCTGAAAGCTTGACTCCGCGCTCCCCGACGAGTGTTTGATAGCCCGCAGGGAAATTGGAGATGAACTCATGGCAATGCGCTAATTTCGCCGCTTGGATAACGTTTTCGTCGGTCGCTGCGGGCTTTGAGTACCGGATGTTCTCCATCAAACTGCGATGGAAGAGAATCGGCTCCTGGGGGACGTAAGCAATATTTCGATGCAAGCTGGCCTGGGTGACTGCAGCGATGTCCTGATGGTCAATGAGGATCGCACCGCTATTCACATCATGCAGCCTTACCAAGAGTTTAAGGACCGTCGATTTTCCTCCGCCGGACGGGCCAACGATTCCTACCCGTTCGCCGGGTCTGGTCTTCAAGCTAAAATCCTGAAGCACCAAATGACTGCCGCCGATGTAGGAAAATTGCACATTGCGGAACTCGACCACCCCTTTCGGAACAGTAAGCACTGCTGCGTCTTTTTCGTCCACGACCTCATGCGGAGTAAGCAGGATTTCGGTCATTTCATTCGCATCTGCCATCGCTTCGTATATCCTCCGGACATTTCCGCCCATCGAACGCACTTGTTCGGTGAGTTGTGAAAGGTAGGAACGTAGCAGGACAAAATCCCCAAGAGTGAGGATTCCCTTAAGCCAGTAGCGAACCGACATGACGAGTACGACAATCTCCAATGCGCGAATCGTGAGGCCTTGGATGCCGTCGGAATACCAGCCAAGATTCCAAGAAGTATATCTGGCGCGGCGGTGCTCGTCGGTCAGACTGCCAAATTGAGAGATCTCGCGGTCGATGCCAGCGAACACTTTCAGGTTGATATTATTCGTGGTCGTATCGTTGAGCCGAGCGGTAACTGCGGTGTCGAGGCTGGCCCGAGCCAAGTCGAACTTTAATTTCCATTTTGCATAATAGAAGTTGAAGCAGATGAAGGTTGCGGTCCACACCAAGAACACCCAGCCAAGCATGGCGTTGCGCCAGAAAAGCACACCGATGATGATGAGAATCCGAATTCCGGTTTGTCCCATCTCCATTGACAACTGATCCGCTATGACCTCGAAGCCTGCGGCGAAGCGGTTGACCCGCTTCACAAGTGCACCAGCAAAATTGTTCGTGAAAAACCTGTGCGAATGATTTTGCAGGTAATCAAAGCAGTAATCCGTCAGGTCTTTCATCGTGCGACTTTCAAACCGCATCACAGCCCACGAACATGATCGCCAGCCGATCCAGGAGCACAACATTACAAAAGCGATGAGGGCGATCGTGTGATAAATCTCCGTCAGATTGGCGCGTGTCGTTTTGTGGAGGGGATCAATGGCGAGTTGGTCAAAAAATCGTTTGTAAATTAGGGGAGATACCGTATCGGAACCGATAATGGCGATAATACCGGCCGCGCACATGAGGAGCATCGGCCAGTAAACGCGGGCATGACGCCAATAGATTTCAAGCGTTTGACCGGTGAGGTCTTTCCTCCTTGAGCTTTCGGAAGTTCTCGTTTCAGCCAAGCCTCTTCTCGTCATCGGGGTAGATGTTAGGGGCGGAATTGGTGCGGCGGTCACCTGCCGCGAAGGCAGACACGCTCTCCAAGATGATCTTCCCAGATTCCGCCTAAAATGAGCAACTAACATCCGTCAGTCGCTATTTGCAACAGATCCACAGACAATGATCTCGGGTTCGAAGTGCCGGCATTTGAACAGCGCCGGGCGCAGTTTGATCATGGAACATACTGCAGCCTGACTCGTTCACTGAGTTGTTGCAACACAGGCGCGGCCTCTCTACGCTGTTTGCGACAGATCCCTCGAAGATGGCCGGCGAATGTACCCGGCCGTGCTCATGCGCCTGTCCGTCCGGTCGATTTCTGGGTGAGCCTGTGAGCGCCGAACAAGCCCCGGCGCTCACAGTTTGAAAACACTAGTACAGAATCGCTACATCCCGTGCATCCCGCTCATGGAGCTTGAGCTGAAGAAGAGGAAGAAGTTGGAGCCAACCTCGATCGCCCGGCCGGCGGCTTCGACGTCGTCCATTATCTTAGACGAGGTGATACCGCTGCTTCCATCGGCTGTGGGCCAGTCGCTCTGATTCATCACCAGTACCGGCCTGACTTCCCACCAAATGGGTCCTGTGTTGACGCGGGAATTGTCGACGACGTGACTATGATTCGGGGTGGGCACGAAGACCGGCGCCATCGGAGGATTGGGGCCCTTACCAAGCGCCGCCAGCGTCACGGACAGGTCAACCGACGAAGCGTGCATGGTGCAAGTGCCGGGTACGGGATTGTTCGGGTCCGGGCACTGGGTTGTGATGGCCGGGTTAACCTTAGCTTTCCAGGCTTCTGGTACAAAGCCGAACGCCGAAATCAATGCGTTTCCCAGTGCGACTCCGCAGAGTTCACCAGGTCTACCTCCATTGGGGCACGGCATCGCATCGGCGGGATTTTGATCATTGTCGACCGAAAACATTGGAACAAGCACATAGAGATGGGCGGTGTGCTTGATATCACTTCCGGCCGGATCGGTAGTCGGTTCGGTGACCGCCTGGCAAATCGGCGTCTGCATCTCATTCGGGTCCGACTGCGCCTTTAATCCATTAAAGTCTAAGTCCATGGTCGGCTGGTCGACGCAGTCAAAATTCTGCAGGTAAGTGAAGGTGACCAACCTGCCATTGCCAAAGCCATTGGTCTGATTGGCGGCGAGCTGCGCCGATGCGTTACCCGCTTCGAATGTCATCATTGCGCCAATCGCAAGCATCAGCCAAGTGCGGCTGAATAAATGTTTCTCCATAACTGGCCTCCTCCTTGATGGGCCTCGTCAGGCACAACGCCTGATATCGTTGATCAGTGTATCCCCACTTCTGCGTTCACAACGGTTAATACTTACCTGCTCTCGTAGCCACAGAGGTATGTTTGATACGCAATCAGTTAGCGTTAGCGTTTTAACTCGCTGAGTTCGTCTAATTAAGGTAAAGACGTTTCGGCGAGGTGAGCATTATTGTCCAACCGCGACTAAAGCGCATGACTCACGAGAGGGAATACATATAGCCTGTTTTGGCATCGTGCATAGGTGCGAGGATGAGCTGCCGTAAAGCGACTAACATTGTTAACAACCAGTTTACAAGCGACGTGATCTACATTACCGTAACGTGAGCACCCAAGAGTGTATCTTGATCAAGAGCGTGTCTTGATCATGTCCTGCCAGTCGGCAGACCTCACGCTGTGTGGTGAGAGAGAGGTATTGAAAAGGAGGATTGTCGAGATGAGTCGGCGTGTGTCATTTCGCGGGCGTGCCGTAGCCGGTGTCGTGTTACCCACTGCGGCTTTGTTGATCTTCATGGTGCACGGAGCACGAAGCCAGTCGACCAATAACGATGCCACGGCTTCCAATGCTGTCCAGCTTGTTAGCCAGGGACGCCAGATCTTTCGATTTGACACGTTCGGAGACCAAGCGTTCTGGGGAGATATGCTGAAACTGCACCTGGCCATCGAAGGGGCCAGGTTGGGCGGAGTGGGCCCAGGGGTCAGTCCAAAGACCGCCCTGTCGGTTGGATTAAAGGTAGACGTAGATGCCCTGCCGAAGGACCTCCTCGCGCACCTCAAGCAAGGCAAGGTCAATCTCGACGATCCCGCGATCACCCTCGCATTGCTGAAGCTCAATGCCGTCGTTGGGGTTACTGGGATCTTCAATTCTGCCGGGACACTACAGTCCATGGGTATTCAGTGCGCGTTATGTCATTCCACGGTTGACAATTCGCTGCCGGCACTCTGTGCAGGCGTCATTCAGCCGAACCCTAACACGGGTTGTGTCGGTCATCGTCTGGATGGCTGGGCCAACCGTGATCTGAACGTGGGCGCAATTGTCGCGCTGGCGCCAGACCTCAGCTCAGTCGCCAATTTGTTGAACACGACTCAGGCGACCGTTAGCACAGTGCTCAACAGTTGGGGCCCTGGAAAGTTTGACGCCGAGTTGGTCCTCGATGGCAAGGCGTTCAATCCCCAACAGGTAACTGACGGTGTCGTCACGGGCACGAATGTTCCGGGTGCCACGCTGATTCCGCCCGCCTTTGGACTCGGTGGAGTGAACCTCCATACATGGACGGGCTGGGGTTCGATTCCCCACTGGAACGCATTCGTAGCAAATCTGGAGATGCACGGAAAAGGGCGATTTTGGGATCCGCGGTTGAACAATGCGGCGCAATTCCCGATTGCGGCAGCCAACGGCTTTGGCGATCTGCCGCATATCAGTCCCGATGACGATCAGGTCACGCCTAAGCTTCAGGCCCTTCAGTTCTATCAACTTGCGATCGCCTCGCCACAACCGCCCGCAGGAAGCTTCGATCCGGCGGCAGCCGAACGCGGCGATGCACTATTCAGCGGCAAGGCCAAGTGCAACAACTGCCACGTCGAACCACTGTGGACGGATCCTGGCTGGAATCTGCACATGCCCAGTGAGATTTGCATTGACAGCTTTCAAGCCAACCGAGCGCCGGATTTGCGTTATCGAACGTCACCGATAGGTGATCTGTTTACGCACTTCAAGGGCGGATTCTATCACGACGGGCGGTTCCCCACGCTGGGTAGCGTCGTGGACCATTACAATACTTGCATGGCTCTGGGTCTTACGAGTGACGAGAAGAGCGACTTGATCCAGTATCTACTGAGCCTTACATTTGGACCCAAGGGGTCCACCGGCAACGCAGGGAAATCTTCCGTAACGCTTGATCGTCATTAGAATGTGGAAGGCCAAGAGCTGGTCAATGCTCAGTTCGTGATCCGCGCTATCCGCCAGGTCGGGGGACGAACCGATGCACCTTACCTCGTGCGCGCTCTTCAAGGCGGCGATTAAATCGCCACGCGGACTCCCTGCCAGGTCAAGACATTCGCCTTGCAAAGAGGATCAGACGGGAGTTAGAACCAGATGTCACAAGAAATTTGGATGACCAATTTTTGGCGGCTGTAGGAAAAAACAATGATTCGCTTAACGACTGGCGAATTTCAAACCAGCACTTAGGTTTGTCCTGACCGTATGGCCCGCCATCGTGCTGGTAGCGAGTACAGTCCCGACCGCTATGGCCAGTTCCGGGGGTTCAACAGCACCGGAAGCATGAATGTGGCGCGCATTGACCATACGGGCTACGCTGCTCGCTAATGGCGAGGTGCTCGTGGCGGGAGGCAACAACAACACAGATGGCTATCTCTCCAGCGCTGAGCTGTACAACCCGTCGACCGCCAAGTGGACCCTAACGGGCAGCATGACTGTCCAGCGCGGAGGTCACGACGCGGTGCTCTTGCAGAACGGTCAGGTGCTCGTGGCGGGAGGCCTCAACGCGAGCGGTGGCATCAATGCGCGTCCCCTTGCCAGTGCTGAACTGTACAACCCCTCGACGGGTGCCTGGACGGCGACGGCAGCATGACCACAGGCCGCCATAGTTTTAAGCTTACGGTCCTTCCCGACGGGAGGTGCTCGCGGCGGGAGGGGGGACAGCCGGGTATCCTGGGTTGTCCAGCGCCGGGTTGTATAACCCAGCCACTGGAACGTGGACCGCGATCGGAAATATGCCGAGTGGCCGCGCGACAGTTCTTATCAAAGTTGGTTTGGCTGGAAATGGAACACGCGGTGCACGGCGAGGGTGCCCGCGCCATTCGAGACGTGCTTCAGTGCTCGACTGATGACGCGAAAACGATCCTAGGAGACCGGCCATACGGTGTGCGGCCACACGTCCTTTTGGGCTGGCGCGCCCAGAATCACCGCCGGCACCTTCAGAAATGTCTCATCATCTTTCGGAAACTTAAAGCCCGCATCCTTGAATGCCTTGCCAAAATCGTTGAGCTTGGGGAAATCGATATGGCACGTGGTGCACGATGTGTGACATTGCCGGGAAAACACCGGAGTGGCGTAGCTTCTGCAAGGCACTGACAGCAGGGAGATCGGCATGACCAAGACTGCGTTTGAGACGACGACCGGCAAGTACCGCTTCCTTTGCATGCAAATAGCCTCCTCTTCATTTTCAGGACTACGGCTAGTCCCGGTTTGGTCTAATGCTGGCCGATAAATTAAACCGACGAGATCTACGGTTCTTTCGTTCAGGTTTGGCGATCTGATTGTCTACTCTAGAGAGAATCAAGTTTAACCGCGGCTCAACTTTCAACTACGTCCAGAGACCTTCTCTTCCGCTGGCGGACGAGACAAGTCTGCTTTCATCGTGACAACTGTAAACATTTGAATTGATAGTTAACATGTGTTATGCCGGAGCCGAAGCCAAGTACCCGTAACGTGCTGCCACGAACACAAGTCAGGAAATGTTCTCCGCACAGCGCAAGACGGTATCGAAATTTCACCGGCACTTAGTCTCGTCATTTCCACTTATTGCTTCGCTGCCAACTGCCTGATGTAAGTGATCACGCCGTGGATCTCATCGTCCCTTATTTTTTGGTCAAAGGCCGGCATTTTTCCTTTTTCGTCCTTAAGTGTTTTCGTTGTGAATCGCTCTGCTGCCGAATGGCATCGGAGGTCAAGTCAGCGGCGCCTAGCTTCTTGCCCAGCTCGGTTTGCGCGCGTCCGTCGGGCCCGTGGCAACCTATGCACTGCTCTTGAAAGATTGCTTCTCCTGTAACGCCATGCCCTTTGCTGGATTGAGCGAGCATTGGGAAGGCTGAAAGGAGTGTAAGTGTTATAAGAGTCGATATCTTCATGCTATTGATCGGTGCAGTTCCGCTACCCTGCCTCTTCTTAACCGACGGTCGGAATCACACTGCGCTCGCCCAAGGGATATTGAAGCAACCTGACTAGCAAACCATTCGTGTAAGAATCAGCACTATCACTATTGTTTGAACTGGCACGGCGCGATCATTTTGTTAACACTCCTCAAGTAAGCACCGTTGTAGTTCCGTGATATTCTGCGAATGCAATGCACTCGGCAACGCCCAAAGCAGGTGTTACCGGGGTCAATCGTATGCTGCGGCCGGTCCATCGCTGGATTTGGCGCGACTCCGAGCGGCGCTTGCGCAAGCTGCTCTGTTTCGCGGAGGTGGAAGGCGATGGCGGGCGTGATATTTTACGTGCGGCGGAACTGACCCCAGACCCGGTCTTGCGGCGGCTCTATCTGGCACATGCCATCGACGAGCTGCACCACTCGGACCTCTTCCGGAATCGGAGCGCGGTGCTGCTGCGTGCTCGTTCACCCGCAGCTGAACCGCTCTCGAAACCGTGGCTCGGGCCCGGCGATCACGGGATCGACGACTTGTGCGTAGCCGAAGAGTCCGACGACGCCCTGTTGGCTTTCCTCCATGTGGCGGAGAAGACCGCGGCCGGCCGCTTCGCGATCTATCAGGACGTGGTCGACGACGACCCCTCGACGCGCGCCATTTTTGAAGAAATTCTGCACGACGAAGTGTTTCACATGAACTACACCTACACGCAGCTAACCCGCATCTCGCCGCGCTATTACCGGCGGCGCATCTGGCGGGCGCGCGCCAGCCGCCTGTGGACGAGCTACCTGCGCGTGGCGACTGCAATTACCGGCCTCTTTGGCGGCGCTGCGCTCACGATCCTCTACTTTGTTTTGCTGCCGCCCTTCGCCTGGCTAGCCAAGCGTTCCGAGCTGAAAGACCGGCCCGGCTGGATTCCGATCGCAGCGGAACACGGCGCGTCGCTCGAGAGTCAATATTAAAATGAATATTCTGGGAATTTCCGCACATTATCACGATTCAGCCGCGGCCCTCGTGATCGATGGTATGCCCGTCTGCTCGGTACAGGAAGAGCGCCTGTCCCGCCGGAAAAACGACGCATCGTTTCCCGAATCCGCGATCGAATGGTGCCTGGATTATGCCGGCCTGGAGCCGGAGGCGCTCGACGTAGTGGTATTTTACGAGCGCAGCATGCTAAAGTTCGACCGAATCCTCACCTGCGCGCTGCGCGCTTTCCCGCGTTCCTGGCGTGCCTTTCCCGGCGCCATGAAGAACGCACTCGGCGAAAAGATATGGACCCGCGGCATCATCTCGTCACATCTGGGCGTGCCGGGGCGCAAGATCCTGTTTGCCAAACACCATCAGTCGCACGCGGCCGCGGCGTTTTTCACCACTTCTACAGAGCGCGCCGCGATCCTGACAGCCGATGCCGTGGGCGAGTGGGCCACTCTCACCGCCGGATACGGCGAGCGCAATCCCGGCGGCCGCGCGAAGATTACACTGCTGCGGGAAATCCGATACCCGCACTCGGTCGGAATGCTTTACTCGACCTTCACGGCGTATCTCGGCTTCGCGGTGAACGAGGACGAGTATAAGGTCATGGGACTGGCCGCCTATGGCCGCCCCACGATGGTCGAGCAGGTCCGCAAGCTGATCCACCGCACGCCGGACGGCGCTTTCGAGCTCGATCTCGATTATTTCGAGTACCACACGACAACCAGGCGCTCATATTCCTCGCGCTTCGTCGACCTGTTTGGGCCCCCGCGCAATTCTTTCGATCCGATCGACCTGGAGACCGCCGAAGGCCGGCGCTTCGCCAACATTGCCGCGAGCGTGCAGCGGGTGCTAGAAGACACGCTGGTGGAGATGACTCGTGCGCTGCATCAGGAAACCGGCTTACCGGACTTGTGTCTCGGAGGCGGTGTGGCGTTGAACGGCGTCGCGAACGCGCGCGTCCTCGCCGAATCGGGGTTCGAGCGTGTCTTCGTCCCCCCGGCCCCTGGTGACGCCGGCTGTGCGCTCGGCGCCGCCCTCTATGCCGATCGCATCTATCTGGGCAACCCGGATCGCACGGTGCCGGATCACCCGTTCTGGGGGCCGGCCGCGGATGGAGGTGAACTGGCGCGAGTGGCAGGCGAGGACAGCTACCCCCTCGACGAGCTTGATGACGGCGCGTTGATCGAACGGGTCGCCGCCCAGCTCGCCGCCGGCCATGTTGTGGGGTGGATGGACGGCCGTCTGGAGCTCGGGCCGCGCGCCCTCGGTCATCGCAGCATACTCGCCGCGCCGCACAGGGCCGAGATGCGCGACCGGCTCAATCGCAACATCAAGTTTCGCGAGGAGTTCCGGCCGTTTGCGCCGGTTGTGCCGGCGGAAGCAGTCGATCGATATTTTGAGATGCCTCCCGGCGGGAAGCGGCTGGCCCGCTTCATGTCGGGCGTGTTCCCGGTGCGCTCCGAATGGCGCGGGCGGCTGGCCGCCGTGACACACGTGGATGGCTCGGCGCGTCTTCAGGCACTGGAACGCGATATGGCGCCGCGTCTGTACGATCTGCTGCAGGCCTACGGCCGGCGAACGGGAATGCCGGTACTGCTCAACACGTCGTTCAACGTGGCCGGAGAGCCGATCGTAAATACTGTGCTGGAGGGTTACTCGACGTTCCGGCGCTGTGGACTCGACTCTCTCGTGGCCGGTCCAACCCTGGTGACAAAGCGCGCGCCGACGATGGCAAAACATCGGGAGGGAGTCGCATGATGATGGCAAAACATCGGAAGGGAGTCGCATGATAAAGAAGCGCGGCAGGACGCGCCGTCGCTTGATCGTGCTCGGCAGCGTGGGCGGATCGATCGTAGATCTCGGGCGCGGATTGTGGCGAAGCGAGTCAGGAAAACGCTGGCTCCTGCCGCTGGCCATCTTTCTTTGCCTGTTCGGTTTGGTGCTGATTGTAGGAACGACCGTGGAAGCGCTGGCGCCGTTCGTCTACTCGATCTTCTGACGAGAATGGGCGGCTTCGAGGACCTGCTCGCCTGCCCTGCCTGCGCGGGCCGGCTCGCACCGGACTGGTCATGTCGCGGCTGTCGGAGGCAGTACGAAGCCCCGGCTGGAGTCCCCAACCTGCGCCTGCCCGGCGATTCGCGGACGGAGGTCGTGCGCCGCTTCTACGAATGCGCACCCTTCCCCGGGTACCCACCGCGCGACACGCTGGCGGCGCTGCACCGTCGAGCGCAGCGTAGTGAGTTCGCGCGCCTGCTCGATCGCGCCATTCCCGGCGATGCGCGCGTGGTCGAGGTCGGTTGCGGAACGGGACAGATGAGTCTGTATCTGGCGCGGGCGGATCGAGTGGTCATTGCCGCCGATCTGACACGGGCATCGCTGCTCTTGGGTGCGGCGATGGCGCACCGCTTTGGACTGGATCGAGTACGGTTCGTCGAGACGGATCTGCACAGGCCCGGCTTGCAGGCGGGATCCTTCGACGTGGTCTATTCGTCTGGAGTGCTGCACCACGCGCCTGACCCGCGGGCCTTGTTCGCCCGCCTAGCGCAACTCGCGCGGCCGGGCGGGATGATTGTGCTGGGCCTCTACAGCGCATTCGCGCGCATCCCGCTGCGGCTGCGGCGGCTGCTGGCGCGGTGCTCCGGGTTTCGGCTGATCCCCTTCGATCCCGTGCTGCGCGATCGCCGCCATGAGCCAGCGCGGCGGGAGGCATGGCTGCGCGATCAGTATCGCCATCCCGAAGAACATAGCCATACGCTTGCCGAGGTACAGCGGTGGTTCGATAAGAATGGGGTCGAGTACGTGCGGGCATACCCCGGCGCGCTCCTGGGCGACGATAACGACGGACTGTTTACAGCCGCCGCAGACAACTGGTGGTTTGAGGGACTTCTGGCGCAACTCGGCTGGATGCGCTCGCTCGGTCGTGAAGGCGGCCTGTTCGTTACCATTGGGCGGCGCCGGTAAGCAACGCGCGCCGGCGTCGATAACAATCCCATGTTGGCTCACACTTTTGCGTGATACTAAGAGAAGGTTCAAGGTGCGGCCTTCTCAGAGCGAAACTGCGGATAGACCGGAAGATCTCATGCCTGAGCCTCTCCAGAAGCGCAGCTTGGAAGCCGTGCGTTACAGACGCGTGCGGCAACATTGTGGTATGTCCGATGATCGCGATGTCTATTCCGGCCCCCGGTGTGGCAGATGCCGGTTGCCCGCAACAGGCGCTTGGCTTCGAGTACGTGGCTTTTTCGTTCATTTTTCCTTCTGGTTTTCTCAAATGGGGCCTGCGACGGAAAGCCGCCCTTGTAGTTCGGTCACGATGGCAGCAGCGATAGCGTGGGCGGCGCGAGCATTGGGGTGTCGGTCCCAGGGCAGACGCCACGACGAATCAATGCCGATCAGCAAATAAGGAATTCTCGCGTCGTCGAGGATCCGGCGACGTAAAAACTCTTCCGGTCCCTCTTCCTGCCCAAACTGCAGCACAATGAGTAGCGGCGTTGCCCGGTGCGCTCGTGCAAGGTCGCTGGTGGCCCGAAGCACCTCCCGGGTCACCTCAACACCCTGTTCGACAGTCGTGTCGGCGCGGTACGGCACGAGCAGCTTCGCGAGCGATGAGAGCCGCGAGCGCTGTTCTGCCGGCAGCCAGACAAGACCCGGACCGAGATGCGGTCGATCCTGGTCAAGGTTCCGCCCGAAAAGCGCAGTCATGAACAGCGATACTAAGGCCAGTGGCCGACGAAAATGAGGCAGTTCCATCTGCAGCCTCAGGTACGCCTGGTCATTTCCGTAGCCGTGGACCGCCAGATTCGCGGTCTGTATTCCCATCATGGCTCCGACTTGCTCAGGTATGCTCTCCGCATAAGTCAGTCCCTCACCGAACATCACTGACTCACCGGTGAACAATATCGTCGGTCGCTCAGGATCCACCGCTTCGTCGACGCTGCCGACGCGATACCCTGCGGAGTCGATAGTGTAATCGATGACACGCCCGCCGATGCTCTTATGTCCAGTGCGCGACGGTACCCAAGTCCAGCCAAGTCGCGGGTCGGGTTGGCGGCGTGGTTCGTCTTCGGCCGACAACCACTCGGCCGGACGCAAGCGCACACGATTCAGCACGAGTTCGCTCGCGCCGAGCGCCAGAACCACAGCGATGACAATTCGAAGCGCTCCTGCAGGTGTTCGCGCGGCGAACCGCCCAGTACGGCGACGTACAACGAGCGTTAGCCACGTGCCCAGGATTCCCATCACCAATCGTCCGGACGTTTGGAGTACAACGTACCAATGGCGCGGCAGGAAAAAAGACGGTACGAAGTGCCTGTCGAGAAACCGTTGATTCACAATGAGTGCGCAGGATAAGAGCGCGATTCCAGCGGATGCGACCGCAGTCTCTGTCATTACTCGTGCCCAAAAACATTCCCGGCGCCGGTGACGCACCGGAGACGTATTCTCCAAAGCTCACCTCGACTGTTCTGTCAAACGCGTGTTAGCTGATGATGCCAAAACTTAGCACAGGGATACAATAACCCGCTTTGTCTGGCAAGCAGCTTTTTTCTCGACAAGAACAAGCTTTGATGGCGTGAGCGTGGAGTCAGCACCTTTGATGGCCGACGGTCTGCGTAGCGTTTCTTGTTCTCCATTAAAGGATTCATTACAATGTGACTTCGGCAGGCTAGCCCCACGGTGAGCCGCGCATCGCCGGTCCAGGGGCCTTGCTCGCAAATCCACATCGCCGGAATTCATTGATTGCCAGTGCTGCCGCTTCAAAGCGTGCTGGCCGTGACCTCAACGCTGTGCCGGATGCCTTCGCTGTCGGTAAAGGAGACGGTGCAGGTGCGGGCGGTGGGCGCCAGGACAGTATAACGCCAGGGAGAAGAAAAGACGAAGCCCGTACCGACAATACCTTGAGCTTCTACACGTATAGTGATATATGTAGAAGCCACAGGTCTCACCCCATGAACCCGCCCAAATCCGACCTTCCCGAATCTCCCTGGCCGAATAGGATCGTCTGCGGCCATGGTTGGGTGACATCCTGAAATGCCCATAAAAGGGGCTTCTCCCAAGGCAAAATTCTACAACGTTTTGGCCAGGCACGGAGACCAGTGAAAATGTTTCGTGCTGGCCTCTATGCGCGCGTTTCCACCAACGATCAGCAGACGCTGGCGATGCAGAATCGGGCCATGCGGGAGTATGCCGTGCGCCGTGGCTGGACGATTGCCCTGCAAGTCCGCGAGGTGAACTCGGGGGCGGCGAAGCGAGAAGCCCGCGAGAAAGTACTCGAAGCCGCGCGTCGCCGCGAGATCGACCTGGTGCTGGTGTGGCGACTCGACCGCTGGGGCCGGTCCGTAACAGATCTACTGGCAACCTTCCAAGAACTGGAGCACCTCGGAGTGGGCTTCGTTTCCCTGACTGAGGTATTGGACCTGACCACACCGGCAGGACGTGCCATGGCTGGCCTCCTCGCTATATTCGCGGAGTTTGAAAGGGAAATCCTGCGGGAACGTACCAGAGCGGGCCTGGCGCATGCGCGGGAGAACGGGAAACGGCTGGGTCGGCCGGCAACGGCGGCACTACACGCTCCGGAAATCCGCAAACTGCATCGCGCCGGCGTCAGCAAATCCGAAATCGCTCGTCGCATACAGATCGGCCGCACCTCAGTCCGCCGAATCCTGGGAACGAAGTCATGAAGCGGCCTAAGCGAGACCCGGTCCGGGAAGACCGCATCTACAACGAAGCGATCGTTGATGCCCGTCCGGAAGAGCAGGCCATGAGCTGGTACTACTATCTGGAAGGCAAGATCAACTTCCCATTCCAGGCAAGGTGCGTCGCCACGAAGGCGGTATCGCCGCTCCGCAAGGGTGAAACCATCGAGGTCTTACGTATGGCCGCAGAGAATGCCTGCGAGTACGACATGCTAGTGCAAATCCGCTGGCAGGCGCGGAAGATGGCCATTCCTCTTTCGCAACTCGAGGCCATAAACCCGGACGAATCCACTAAGGAAGCCATCGGCGACTGGCACTACTGGGTGGCGCAGGGATACTGTCTCTGATTTACGCACGGCTCCCGAAAGCTCACGCTAGATCGCGGGCGCCATGAGCGGGCAGTCGCTAGATCGCGGGTCTTATTGAGGCGAACTTCCGCTGATAGGGCCCACTTGATCTCTCATGCGTGACATCAGGCCACCTGTCGAAAATTCTTTTGCGGGAATGGTTTGCGCGCTTAAGTTTACTGGGTGGGCGGCAAAGCGAAAAAGAGAAAGAAGAGTGCCGTCTCGCGACCGGAGGGCATGCGCACGATGGTTCTGGTCGCTCTCTTTGCCGGCATACCCATCCTCGGAACCATACTCGTTACCGCCTCGACGAGTGAGCCGGACCTCTCTGATCTCACTCCGATTAGCCAGCGTGCAGACAACTACTTCGTACTGGACTGGTCGGGGCTGCTGCAGGATCAGGCTCATGTTCTGAACACAGGACTGGTAATTCCCGCAGGGGCCAAAGTTCAAGCTTTGGGATATATGTTGGACAGTGACCGATCGACCAGCAAGGATCGCTGGGTGCAAGATTTTGTTTTTACTCCCCGAGGCGGGAAACCTCATGCACCCCGCGAATCGCATTCGAGATCAAATGATCGCGGTCCACCTTGAAGACGGCACTCGAATTCAGTTCGCACCCCGAGCTCTAGTGTGGGTGTGGGGAAATCTCCGGACCTCAGCAGGGCTAGGGCTACGTTCCGAAGCTCTTTACGTGCTCGAAAGGGCGAGAGCCAAGCCCGCCGACAGGGCCGATATTCAGAGGTATTTCAAGTAGAGCGAACGCGCCGCCCGACTTCACCAGTTCAAAAGTTGACGAACGCTTCGCGCTTGGCGCTTGCTGGCAATGAACTCCTGCTCATTGCTCAGGGTGATCAGCCATCTTTGACTGCTGAGAGCAGTCATCTCCCGCACGTGATCGACGTTCACCAATGCGTTTCTGTGGATACGCCGAAAGCTGCTATTTGCCAGGCGCTGCTCCAGTACCTTCAACGTCTGAGTCGCGAGATATTTTCGCTTCACGGTAAAGATCCACACCAAGTCCCCCTCCGCTTGGAAGGCGTAAATCTCATCCGCGCTCAGCAGAAAATATTCCTCACCGACCTTTCC
Source organism: Bryobacteraceae bacterium (assembly GCA_035577325.1). Classification (GTDB taxonomy): domain Bacteria; phylum Acidobacteriota; class Terriglobia; order Bryobacterales; family Bryobacteraceae; genus QHXW01. The sequence continues at coordinate 19,596 of DATLVQ010000699.1, forward strand.
CACAATTCTTCTTGGACCCTGTCCTGCGTGTGGACCGGTTATTTCTTGAAGCTGCGCTACACGCTCAATGGCCTCTCTGCCCGTGACACGCCTTGCCCGCTCGACGGCTTCGGACAGACGTTCTTGGCTGACGGGCTTGAGCAGGTAGTCAATCGCGCCGGCCTCAAACGCCTCCAACGCGTATTTGTCGTAGGCAGTCACGATGATGATCACCGGCATGCGTGCCCCATGCTTGAGGCAGCCCACCACATCCAACCCACCCATTGCGGGCATCTGGAGATCCAGAAGCACAAGATCCGGTTGGTGCGCCACGATTTTCTGTAGCGCCGTAGCGCAGTCGTCGGCCTCTCCAATGATCTCGATGTCCGTGATGGATTCCAATTCTTCGCGCAGGACTTTTCGGGCTATCGGCTCATCGTCCACGATCAGGGTTTTCAAGGGCATGCTTGGGCCGTGCTGCTCAGATCCTTTTAGCACACGGTCATCGATGAGCTTCACGAATTTCACATCGGCGGGCGATAAGGACCCTTGAGCGGACTGCAACAGCAGATGGGCGGACATGGCTATGGTTACATCGCGGCTGTCAGTTTCAACGGTAGAAAGAAACCAACGTTAGTGATGCCGTTCCCTGCCTGTGCCTTGAAGCGCGATTCTTCGCCATAGCACAATTCCAAGCGTCTGCGTACATTTGCCAGGCCTATGCCGCCCTTCGCGCACGTCAGGGCTCTGGTATCGAATTCTCCTGAGTTTGAAACCGTTACTGAGATCACGCCAGCTTCTGCCGTGACGCTGAGACGAACAAAGCCAGTTCCCGTTCGCGGTGCGACGCCATGCTTAACTGCATTCTCCACCAGCGGTTGAATCGAGAGCATGGGTATCGTGGCATGCAGGGCGGCATCATCGATTTGGATTTCAGTCCGCAGTTTCGGACCGAGCCGGAGTTTCTCGATTTCCAGGTAGGCCCGGACAATTTTCAACTCCTCCTCGATCCCGATGAATGTGCGATCCGTGCGCAGGAGGTAACGAAACACCTCAGACAGACTTAAGACTAATTGGCGGGCCTCGGCGTTGCCTCGATCTATGGTTCCGTAAAGCGTGTTTAATGAATTGAAGAGGAAGTGGGGATTAATCTGGGCTTGCAGCGCTCTCAGCTCCGCCTGCGACACGAGATTTCGCATCTGAACGCCACGCAGTTGCTCAACCTGCTCGACAACGCTGGCTCCCAGCCGGGTCAGGACGACAAGATCTTCGCTCAAGTAACGCCTGCCGCCATCGCGTGGCCCAAGGAGGAGGTATCTGGTGTCACCTCTTGAAAAGCGCAACGGGACTATTGCATGGACCCACGAAGGGAGTCTCCACTTCCCAGCCTCCATCACGGTCGCTGGAGTTGCCAGGACACCATTTTCTACAGCGACTTCTTCGGTTAGATCAAAGCGTTTCGCACGCACGAAGCTGGCAATCAACTCTGCGGCATGTCGAAGATATTCGGTTTCGGCATCGATCGCACGGCCCAATTGCCGAAGCTCATGCAACGTGTCCTCTACATTCGATCGCAAAAAGATCACGCGCGTCAGTAAGCCTTGGATACGGTTTCGAATGTAAACAAATAACGTGAGCAAGAGACAGGCCGAGACAAAGAACAGCCCCGCATCAAAGGGATGTTGGAGGTGCCGGCCGAAGTCGGGGGATTGGACGATTCGAATGGAGATCAGTAGCGCCGCCGCTGCCAGCGACGCATTAACCACAAATCGTAAGAATGCATCCAGAAGGAGGAAACGGTAATCTTGCAGAAGCACAAAGAGCGCCAGCGGTATGCCCGCATGATGGAGAGCAATTTCTTTGGACCAGGCCTGATGCACGTGCTCGGAGCTGAAATGGACGAACGAGATCGCAAATAAAAAAGCACCATGGCCCCAGCCAATCGGGAAATGGCAGCGCGATTTCGCTGCCGCATCTCCAAGATGATAAAAATCACGGTGAGCCATGCGAAACCCAACGTCACCAATAAGAGTGCTGCGTAGTGGAAGCGCGGCGCCCGCGTAAGCAGGTCAACGACGTGGAGGGTAACCGCGGTGAGACTCAGAACATATCCGCTCATCCACAATGTGCGATGATGCGACTCTAGCGAGATGTGCAGCAAAACC